>NZ_JBEZBE010000016.1:0-185254 GCF_040646935.1 Streptomyces sp. NPDC044984 | reverse complement strand
GGCAAGGCGGCCGAGGCGCTGCGCAAGGCGGTGAGCACGCAGCCGCCCAAGTGGTTCACGGGCGCCGACGCCTGCGAGAAGGCGGCCGCCGCGCTGGAGTCGTTCGCCTCCACCGTGACCTGGGCGCAGGGGCAGGCGCAGACGGCGATCGAGAAGTGGAAGGAGGGGGTCAAGGCGTCCCAGGACGCCGCGGACGCCCACCGCGAGAAGATCGACGGCTACAACAGGGCCGTCGAGCGCTACAACGCCCAGCCCGCCGACCGGCGCGACCCGTCCACGCTGCCGCCCTGCCCGGCGCCGACGTTCGACGATCCGGGCAAGAAGCTGATGCAGGAGGCGCAGGAGATCCTCGCCGACGCCCGCAAGCAGCGCAACACGGCCGCGGAGAGTGCCCGCAGCGCCGTCCGCGCGGCGCGGGACCTGGCCCCCGAGAAGCCGTCGTACGCGCAGCAGGCGGGGCAGGGTCTGCAGGAACTGCAGATCATGGGCGACCACGTCGGCGGCGGGATCATCAAGGGCACCGCGGGACTGGTGAACTTCGTGCGGGGCATCAACCCGCTGGACCCGTACAACATCACCCACCCCGCCGAGTACGCGACGAACCTCAACAGCCTGGCCTCCGGCCTGGTGCTGGCCGCCAACGACCCGGTGGGCACCGGCAGGCAGATGGTCAGCGACTTCATGAAGGACCCCTACGAGGGCTTCGGACGGCTCGTGCCCGACCTCGCGCTGACCGCGGCCACCGGCGGCGCGGGCGCAGGTGTCAAGGGTGTGCGCATCGCCGCGGACGCCGCCGACGCCGCGCGGGTGCGCAACCTGGTCGACAACGCCCCCGACGGCACCCACGACCGCCCCGACGGCACCCGCACCACCGACGGCACCGACCCCGTCGACCTCGCCTCCGGCCGCATGTTCCTCCCCCAGACCGACATCGAACTGCCCGGCATCCTGCCCCTGACGTTCACCCGCCGCACCGAGTCCGGCCTCACGGCCGGCCGCTTCCTCGGGCCGTCCTGGACCTGCACCGTCGACGAGCGCCTGGAGATCGACCCGGTCGGCGTCGTCCACGTCACCGCCGACGGCCTGCTGATCCCGTATCCGCACCCGGTCCCCGGCTCCCCCACCCGCCCCGAGTCGGGAACGGCCCGCACTCTGCTCGCGCGCGACGCGGACGGCGACTACACGCTCACCGACCCCGACACCGGCCTGACCCGCCACTTCACCGCCCCGCACGATGCCGAGCCCGGCGGCGACGGAACCGCCTGGCTGACCTCTCTCACCGACCGCAACGGCCACACGATCACCGTCGACCGCACCGAGGACGGGCTGCCGCTGGCCCTGGTCCACTCGGCCGGCTATCACGTGAAGCTGACCGTCACCGACAGGAAGATCACCGCTCTCCTCCTGACCGGCGTGGGCGAGGCAGGCGCGGACCTGCCGCTGATGTCCTACGGCTACGACCAGAACGGCAACCTCACCACCGTCACCAAGCCCTCCGGCGCCACCACCACCTTCCTCTACGACGACCGCCGCCGCGTCACCGCCTGGATCGACTCCAACAACAGCCGCTACGACTACGCCTACGACCACCACGACCGCGTCGTCGCCGAGGGCGGCGAGGCCGGCCACGTCCAGATCACCCTCGCCTACACCGACCCCGACCCCGCCACCGGCCACCGCACCACCACCCTCACCACCGCCGACGGCCGCACCACCCGCCACCTCATCGACCACCGCTGCCGGGTGATCGCCACCACCGACCCGGCCGGCCACACCAGCCGGTACAGCTACGACGCCCACGGCAACCTCGTGAGCCGTACCGACCCACTGGGGCGAACGACCGCCTTCACCTACGACGAGGACGGCCGTCTCGTCTCGGCGGTCCGCCCCGACGGCAGCGGACACACCATGAGGCCGGGGCGTTTCGGGAGGCACACGGAACTGGTCGGACCCGACGGGGCGCGATGGTTCCAGGAGTTCGACGAACGCGGTAACCGCACCTCCGTCACCGACCCCGGTGGTGGCACGACCCGCTTCACCTACGACACCCGAGGTCGCCTGACGTCGGTCACCGACGCACTCGGCGCCGTCACCACGGTGCGGTGCGACGATGCGGGGCTGCCGGTACAGGTCACCGACCCGGCAGGGGGCAAAGTCCTCCTGGAGCGCGACGCGTTGGGCAGCGTGGTCCGTGTCACCGACCCGGGCGGCGGGGTGACCTGCCTCGAGTGGGACGCTGACAGGAATCTCGTCCGACGCGTCGCACCGGACGGCACCGTCGAGTCCTGGACCTACGACGGGGAGGGCAACCAGCTCACGCACACCGACCCGGTCGGCGGTGTCTCCCGCTGCGAGTACAGCCACTTCGATCTGCTGACCGCCCGAACCGCTCCCGACGGCGCTCGATACACATTCGCGTACGACGCCGGCCTCCGACTCGTCGAGGTCACCGATCCGCAGGGCGCACGGTGGACGTACGAGTACGACGCGGCAGGCCACGTGGCCGCGGAGACCGACTTCGACGGCAGGACGCTCCGCTACCGGTTCGACCCCGCCGGGCTGCTGCTCTCCCGCACGGACGCGCTCGGGCAGACCATCACCTTCGAGCGTGACCAGCTGGGACGGGTACTGCGGAAGGACGCCGCGGGGAAGGTCACCACCTACGAGTACGACCCGGCCGGACGCCTTCTGCGTGCGACGGGGCCGGACAGTGAACTGCTCTGCGTGTACGACCGTCGTGGCCGGCTCAAGGCCGAGATCGTCGACGGCCGCACCATGAGCTACGCCTACGACGCCGTGGGACGCAGGACCCGCCGCATCACGCCCACCGGGCATGTCACCACCTACGGATACGACACGGGCGGCCGCCCCGGACGACTGACCACCGGCCGGAACTCGGTCTTCTTCACCCACGACGTCGCGGGCCGTGAAACGGCCCGGGTCTTCGGTGACGTCGAGGGCGCTCTCACCATCACCTCCGCCTGGGACGCGGCCGGTCGTCTTGCCACCGAACACGTGAGCGTCGGCGGCCGGACACTCAACCGGCGCGCCTACACGTACCGCCCGGACGGCTATCTCAGCGCGGTCGACGACCAGTTGGCCGGAAACCGTTCCTTCGACCTGGATGCCGTCGGCCAGGTCGTCGGCGTTCGGGCGCAGAACTGGTCCGAGCGGTACGTGTACGACGCGAGCGGCAACCAGGTGGAGGCCATCTGGCCCGTCTCCCATCCGGGGAGCGAGGCGATCGGACAGCGGACCTACGCCGGCTCGGCGATCCTCCGTGCCGGAGCCGTCCGCTTCGAGCACGACGTGCTCGGCCGCATCACCCTCCGCCAGAAGCGGCGTCCGTCCCGGCGCCCGGACACCTGGCGCTACACCTGGGACGCGGAGAACCGGCTCACCTCGGTCGTCACTCCGGACGGAACCCACTGGCGCTACCGGTACGACGCGCTGGGCCGTCGCACCGCCAAACAGCGGCTGGCCGACGACGGCGAGACGGTGGCCGAGGAGATCCGGTTCTCATGGGACGGGATGACGCTCTGCGAAGAGGCCATCCTCCAGGCTGACCTCCGAACCACGGTCGCCCTCACCTGGGACCACCGCTCCGGTGTTCCCCTGTCCCAGACCGAGCGCGTCCTCGGTGCGGGTACCCGCCAGGAAGAGATCGACCGTCGGTTCTTCGCCATCGCCACCGATCTGGTCGGCACGCCCACCGAGCTGATCGACGAGGACGGCGCCGTCGTGTGGCGCAAGCGGGCCACCCTGTGGGGCACCACTGCCTGGGCGAGAGACAGCAAGGCCTACACTCCGCTGCGCTTTCCCGGCCAGTACTACGACCCCGAGACCGGCCTCCACTACAACCTGTTCCGTCACTACGATCCCGAGACAGCCCGCTACATCACGCCCGACCCCCTCGGCCTCGCTCCCGCGCCCAACCCCGTCACCTACGTACGCAACCCCCACACCTGGTCCGATCCGCTCGGGCTCAGTCCTTATCCGCGCGGCGAGCGAGGCAACCCGTTCGACCACCGTGCCGACGCGGAGCGGGCCGCCTACGAACTCGCCGGCGTGCGGTACGGCGAGGAACCGATCGCCGAATGGACCGTGACCGGGGATCGGCACCTCAAGCACGCCCCCGGGTACATCTACTCGTCCGACCCGGCCCACTGGGGTCACTTCCGCCAGTTCGAGACGGACAACGGCTCGCGCGTGGTGGTCGAGCACACCCACGATCCGGCGGGCCCGCACTTCCATGCCGGAAAACCGAAGAACGACGACACTCGAAGCCTGGTCAACTTCGGCTGGGACAACACACAGATCCAACGGCCGGACGGCACCGTCGGCTATCCGGAGTCCATGGAGAGGTATGCCAAGATAAACAAGCCAGGTGGTGATCATCACCTTTTCTATTCGGGCGGCTGAACCCGGCGAACCGACGGAGGGTAAGCAGTATGAACGACCGGCTGACGCCACACTGGCTGGAGATCTTCGAGAACTGCGGTCTCGAGATCGTGGAGGACCAGACGCACGACGGACCTCCCGTCAATGCCGCGCTCCATGCGGTGAACGGGGTCGAGGTCCGGCCGTCGGCCGAGGTCTCCGACTCGGACCCTCAGGCCCTGGAGAAGCTGAGCAGGGAGTGGCACCGGTGGGCCGAGCCTGCGCGCTTGTTCATGGAGAGCGGCGACTTCCTGGTCCTGCCCCCTGGATCCGGCGGGAGCAAGGTCGGCTGGGTGCGGGTGAGGGACCGGGTCGGCGAGAACCTTCCCTCGCGTGTCGCCGCCGCGACGGGCGCCCCCGAGTTCATCGCCGTCTCGGTGGACGGACGTCATCTGTGTGCCTCCACGGTGGAGGACGACGACTACTGGGTGGTCGTGCACGAGTTCTGAGGCCCGGAACCTCGCCGCCGACCTGGGCACGCGCATGGGGTGCCGGGCTCCGTCGTGCCCGTACGTGACGAGCGTCTTCTTCTCGTCCCGCGTCTTGTAGCCGGTGTTCGGGCAGCCGATGACCGAGCGGGGTCTGGACGTGTCGATCGACAAGCGTAAGCAAGTGATCACCGAGTCGGATCGGCTCAACGGTTTCCTGCATTCCATCGGACACCGTTGAGCTTCTCCGGAGAGCTGGAAGAGAATGTTGTCCGACATTGCGGACAAGACACATTCCATCGAGGAATTGGAAGGCGTCCGCTGGCCCGATCCGCCGTCCGACACCACCTCTCTCGTCCGTTCGGTGCACGCCCTGCGAAAGCGGCCCGTGGGCGAACTGTCCACGGAGGAGACGCACAGGCTGATCGGTCAGGACATCGGGGTGCGCCGGCTCCTGCCGATGGCCTTGGAACACCTTCGCGTGGCCGCGCAACAGGAGGCGGTATCCGTCTGGCTCGACGACGACCTGTTGTCCGCGGTCGTCACGCGTGAGGGCGAGATGTGGCGGCGCCGGCCGGAGTTGGCCCGCCACCTCGACACAACCATTCGCATGCTTCCCGAACTGTCCCCGTACGTCCAGCCGGAGGTGGACGCGTTCCGTTCCGCCGTCGCCGACCTGCTCTGACACGCGGCCTCTTCGTTGGCCCTCACGAAGCGGGGGCGAGGGTCATGCTCAACGCGGACTGCACGTTCCGGTCCGTGTGGAAGCTGACCGCCGAGCAGTTCACCGGCATCGTCGACGACGGGTTTCTCCGAGGACGACTCGACCGGAACGTCAGGAACCGTCGATCGCCGTTTCGCGCGTGCTGGTCGCGGCCGGTTGTCGTGCCCTGGGGCGGCGCACGTTCCGCGTACCGATCCGTCCGGCCGGTTCGGCGCCTCCACCGGCACGAACCCCCTGCCGGCCGACAAGGACTGGACGCGGCACAGGCCCTCTTCGGTCGCTACGCGGAAACCGTCTCCGGAAGTCACCCGGGCCTGCCTGCCGTCGCTGCCGCCCCTCCCCCACGGAACCGGGCCCGGTCCCGGCCCGGGGAAGTCACCTCGGACAGCGCGGCAGCACGGTTGCCGGCGCTTCTCGACGCATTCGCACAAGGCTCATGCAGTGCTCCTGAGTTCGCACGCGGCTGGTGGGAGAACCAGCGGACCTCACAGGCGAACGGCGAACGGATCCGTGAGCCGCTCGCCCGTCTTCTCTCAACCGTGTGTTCCTGACACTCGAGGACTACGCGATCGAGCCGGACCTGGAACGCATGTCGCGAGGAGACCATCGGACGGGGAAGGCGACGAACCAGGACACCACCCGGTGGCGGCTGACGCATCGCCTGCCCGCGCCCGGGTCCGCCAACCGGTCGATCCCGTCCAGTGACGCCGCCGGCGCAGGCGCACCCGCTCGTTCGGCTCATCCGAAACCACTCGTGCGGTGACGAAAGCCGTGGAGCTACCCGAGGAACGACAGACGGACCTGACGGTTTGCATTGTCGCGATTTGTGTCGACCAGGCACACCGACTGCCAGGTGCCCAGTTCCAGCCGTCCGTCCACCACCGGGAGCGTCGCGTGGGGCGGGACGAAGGCGGGCAGGACGTGGTCGCGGCCGTGGCCGGGGCTGCCGTGGCGGTGCTGCCAGCGGTCGTCGGCGGGCAGCAGGGTGTGCAGGGCGGACAGGAGGTCGTCGTCGCTGCCGGCGCCGGTCTCGATGACGGCGATCCCGGCCGTGGCGTGCGGCACGAAGATGTTCAGCAGGCCGTCCCGGCCGGCCGCCGTCTCCCGCAGGAAGGCTTCGCAGTCGCCGGTGATGTCGGCGACCCTCTCCTCGGAGCCGGTGGCGATGTTCAGGACTCGGGTGGTGAAGGCATCGGACATGGGCTCCATCCTGGCCCATGCGCCCGGCTTCCCGGGGGAGCGTCGGCGGGAAGATCCACGACCTCCGCACGGTTGGTGGAAACGTGAACGACATGCGCGAGGTCGAGGTGGTCGTCATAGGCGCCGGGCAGGCCGGGCTGTCGAGCGCCCATCACCTGCGGCGGGCCGGTTTCGAGCCGGACCGCGGCTTCGTGGTGCTGGACCACTCCCCCGGTCCCGGCGGCGCCTGGCAGTTCCGCTGGCCGTCGCTGACGTACGGCAAGGTGCACGGGATGCACGCGCTGCCCGGCATGGAGCTCGACGGCGCCGATCCGGCGCGGGCCTCCTCCGAGGTGATCAGCGAGTACTTCGACCGCTACGAGCGGACCTTCGACCTGCGGGTACGGCGTCCGGTGGACGTGCGGGCGGTGCGGGAGGGGTCCGGCGGACGGCTGCTGGTGGAGACCTCGGACGGCGACTGGTCGGCGCGGGCGCTGATCAGCGCCACCGGCACCTGGGACCGGCCGTTCTGGCCGCGCTATCCGGGCCGGGAGACCTTCCGGGGGCGGCAGTTGCACACGGCGCGGTACCCGGGGCCGGAGGCGTTCGCCGGGCAGCGGGTGGTCGTGGTGGGCGGCGGCGCGTCGGGGACCCAGCACCTGCTGGAGATCGCGCCGTACGCGGCGGCCACGACCTGGGTGACCCGGCGGCCCCCGGTCTTCCGTGAGGGCCCCTTCGACGAGGAGGCGGGCCGGGCGGCCGTGGCGCTCGTCGAGGAGCGGGTGCGGCAGGGGCTGCCGCCGCGCAGTGTCGTCTCGGTGACGGGGCTGCCGCTCAACGACGCGATCCGCCGGGGTCTGGCCGACGGTGTGCTCGACCGGCAGCCCATGTTCGAGCGGATCACGCCCGACGGTGTGGAGTGGGCGGACGGGCGGCGGGTGGTGGCCGACGTCATCCTGTGGGCGACCGGTTTCCGGCCGGCCGTCGGGCATCTCGCCCCGCTGCGGCTGCGGGAGCCGGGGGGCGGGATCAGGGTCGAGGGGACGCGGGCGGTCGCCGACCCGCGGATCCATCTGGTCGGCTACGGCCCCTCGGCGAGCACCATCGGCGCCAACCGGGCCGGACGCGCGGCGGTACGGGACATCAGGCGGCTGCTGGCGCGGGAGGAGCGGGCCGCGGCGTGACGGCCGGGGGCCGGCCGCTCACTTCCTGGACGGTGCGCTCGTCTTCCCGCTCGCCTTCTTCCGTTCGGCGTCGGACTCGGCGACGTTGCGCTGGTGTTCCGCGTGGTCGGCCGTGAAGCGGGTGTCACCCGGTCTGACGGTGACGAAGTAGAGCCAGTCGCCCGGGGCCGGGTTGATCGCGGCGCGCACCGCGTCCTCGCCGGGGTTGTCGATCGGGGTCGGGGGCAGCCCCATGCGCCGGTAGGAGTTGTAGGGGCTGTCGACCTCGGTGTCGACGGCCGTCGTGCGCGGCGCCCCGCGGTTGAGGGCGTAGTCGACGGTGGAGTCCATCTGGAGCGGCATCCCGCGCTCCAGCCGGTTGAAGATCACCCGGGCCACCTTGCCCATGTCGGCCTTGGTGGGTGCCTCCGCCTGGACGATGCTCGCGACGGTGACCGCCTGGTAGACGTTCATCGCGTTGCGCTGCGCACCGGCGGCGATCGGGGCTCCGTTGAACTTCTTGTCGGCGGTGTCGACCATGCGGGACAGCAGCTTCTGGGGAGTCGCCTTCTCCCCGAGCGGATAGGTCGTAGGGAAGAGGTAGCCCTCCGGGTTGCCCCCGGCCTCGTGGGGCAGCTTCAGGTCCGCCTTGGCGAGGGACTTCTTCGTGGTGCCGGCGGGCAGGTCGAGGACCTCGTCGACGGCGGCGTACACCTGGCTCGCGCGCCAGCCCTCCGGGACCACCAGGGTCGTGGGGCGGGAGTCGTCACCGCCGTTCATGATCAGCAGCGGCACCGCCACGGCGGTGCCGGCCACGACGGCCCCGAGCACCGCGAGGACGAGACGGCCCCGGCGCGTCAGTCGGATCGTGCTCCGTGACGGAGTGTTCGTCTGCATGCGGGCACGGTAACCCGCACATCGGGACAAACCCGGCATATCTTCATTTTGTCGGTTCCAGTCGGACGTCCCGGCGCACGAGGGCCGCATAGCGCCCGCCGCGCTCCAGCAGCTCTTCGTGCGTACCGCGTTCGACCGCGCGACCGGAGTCGAGGACCACGATCTGGTCGGCGCTCCGGACGGTGGACAGCCGGTGGGCGATGGTGACCGTGGTGCGGTCGGCCGACAGCGCGTCGATGGCCTCCTGGACGGCGGCCTCGGTACGGGTGTCCAGGGCGCTGGTGGCCTCGTCGAGCACCAGGACCGGCGGGTCGCGCAGGATGGTCCGGGCGATCGCCAGGCGCTGCTTCTCACCACCGGAGAAGCGGTGACCGCGCTCGCCGACCACCGTGTCGTACCCGTCGGGCAGGGCGGCGATGTGGTCGTGGATCTGGGCGGCCCGCGCCGCCGCGTGCAGCTCCTCGTCGGTGGCGTCCGGCTTGGCGAAGCGCAGGTTGTCCGCGACCGAGGCATGGAAGAGGTACGTCTCCTGGGAGACGACGCCCACCGCGCGGGCCAGCGTGTCGAAGTCGAGGTCGCGGACGTCGACGCCGTCGAGGGTGACCCGGCCGCCCGTCACGTCGTACAGCCGCGGCACGAGGTGACCGAGGGTGGACTTGCCGGCGCCGGTGGGGCCGACCACGGCGAGGCTGCCGCCCGGGGGGACGGTGATGTCGATGCCGTCGAGGACGGGGCCGCTCTTGTCGTCGTAGCCGAAGGTGACGCCCTCGAAGCGGACCTCGCCCTTGATCCGGTCGAGGTGGACCGGGTCCGCGCGCTCGGTGATGTCGACCGGGAGGTCGAGGTACTCGAAGATGCGCTGGAAGAGCGCGAGCGACGTCTGGATCTGGACACCGGTGGACAGCAGGCTCACCGCCGGGCGGAACAGGCCCTGCTGGAGCGAGACGAAGGCGACGATGGTGCCGATGGAGACCTCGGGGCCGCCCGTCTGCAGGGCGATGCCGGCCGTCCAGTAGATGATCGCCGGCATGGCCGACATGACGATCGTGATGACGGCCATGCGCCAGCGGCCGGCCATGTTCGACCGGACCTCCAGGTCGACCAGACGCTCCGACTCGTCCGAGAAGGCTCCGGTCAGCGAGTCGGAGCGGCCCATGGTGCGGCCGAGCAGGATGCCGCTGACCGAGAGCGACTCGGTGACCGTGGCGGCCATCACCGCCATCTGCTTCTGGCGCCGGGTGGTGATCCTCTTGCGTTCGTCGCCGACGCGGCGGCTGATCCAGACGAACACCGGGAGCAGGACCAGCGTCACGACGGTCAGCCGCCAGTCGAGCACCAGCATCGCGACGACGGTGGCGACCACGCTGGTGAGGTTGGAGACCAGGGACGTCGCCGTGGAGGTCACGGTGGCCTGCATGCCGCCGATGTCGTTGGCGATGCGGGACTGGACCTCGCCGGTGCGGGTGCGGGTGAAGAAGGCGAGCGACATGCGCTGGAGCCGGCCGTAGACGGCGGTGCGCAGGTCGTGCATCACGCGCTGGCCGACGGTGGTCGAGATCAGGGTCTGCAGCACGCCGAAGACGCTGGTGAGGACGGCGCTGAGGATCATGCCGAGCGCGAGCAGGCTGAGCAGTCCGGTGCGGCCCTCGGGGATGGCGACGTCGAGGATCGCCTTCAGCAGGAACGGGGTGGCCACCGAGACCAGCGAGGCGGCGCCGACGAGCAGGCCGACGATCGCGAGGCGGCCCCGGTAGGGACGGAAGAGCTTCAGGATGCGCCGCACCTGCCGGGGTTGCTCCTCGGCGTCGGCAGGCGGGGTCCAGTCGGGTTCGTGGTCGGGATGCATGGTCTCCTTAAGGTCGGACGCCCGGGAGGTGCCCCGGGGCGAGTGGAACCCGTTCATTGTTACCTATGCTCACAGTGAACGGCATCCTGATACTGTTCCCGCATGACCGCCCCCGACCCCGACGGCCTGCTGGCCGAGCAGCTGCTGCGGCTCACCCGCCGGGTGCACCGCATCCAGAAGCGCCATCTGGAGCGGCGCGAGCTCGGCATCACCCCTGCCCAGTCACGGCTGCTGCGCACCCTCGCGCACTACGGTTCACCGCCCCGCATGGCCGATCTGGCCGAGCGGCTGGAGGTGGTCCCCCGCGCCGTCACCACACTGGTCGACGGACTGGAGGCGAACGACAAGGTGCGGCGGGTACCGGATCCGGCCAATCGGCGGGTGATCCGGATCGAGCTCACCGACGACGGGCGCGCGGCCCTGCGGGAGCTGCGCGCCGCGCGCCGGTCCGCCGCCGAGGAGATCCTGGCCCCGCTGGGGGAGGCGCAGCGCGAGGCGCTGGGCGAGTTGCTGGACACCCTGATCGACGGGACGGTCCCCGCGCGGTGCGGCGATGCGTCCGGACGACCCGTGTGACGTGACGGTACGGCGGTGCCGGCCGCCCGGACCGCCGGTTCTGTGCGGTCGTGTGGAAAACCGTTTGCCTCCCGGCACGTAGCGGGGTCAACCTGTCACGGTTTGCTGCCGCCGTCCTCGGACGGCGCGCGGCCGCGCCCGCACACCCCTCCACCTTTTTCTCCCGTTTCCGCCTCCCCCTGATCCGAGCCACTGGGACGTCATGCAGATCCAAGACCTTCCGTTCCCCGACCCGGGGGTGCCCGACGCGCGCTCGGGTCCCCGTTTCCTCTGGTGGCTCTTCCGGAACCAACTGTCCGGGCAGCTCAAGTCGCTGGCCTGGGGCCTGCTGCACTTCGCCTCCGTGGCCTCGCTGCCGTTCTGCGTCGGCGTCGCCGTCCAGGCCGCGGTCGACCGCTCCGGCGGCCGGCTCGCGCTGGCCGGCGGCCTGCTGGCGCTGGCCTGCGCGGGCAACGCGGTCGGCGACACCTTCCTGCACCGCGCCGCCGTCACCAACTGGATCACCGCGGCGGCCCGCGTCCAGCAGCTGCTGGCCCGCAAGGCGGCGACGCTGGGCTCCGCGCTGACCCGGCGGGTCGCCGCCGGGGAGGTCGTGGCGGTCTCCACCGGTGACGTCGAGAAGATCGGGTGGTTCGTGGAGGCCCTGTCGCGGTTCACCGCGGCGGCGGTCACCATCGTGCTGGTCTGCGTCGGCCTGGTCGTCTACCAGCCGGCGCTGGGGGTCGTCGTCGCCGTGGGACTGCCGGTGCTGGCGATCGCGGTTCTGCCGCTGCTGCCCCGCGCCACCCGGCGGGCGGACGTCCAGCGCGAGAAGGCCGGCCGGGCCACCGAACTCGCCTCGGACACCGTCGCCGGACTGCGCGTGCTGCGCGGCATCGGCGGCGAGGAACTGTTCCTCGACCGCTACCGCCGCGCCTCTCAGGAGGTCCGCCACGCCGCCGTGCGCAGCGCCAGGATGTGGGCCCTGATCTCCGCGATCCAGGTGATGCTGCCGGGGATCCTCCTGATCACGGTGGTCTGGTACGGCGTCCATCTCGCCCGCGAGGGCCGGATCACCGTCGGTGAACTGGTCACCGTCTACAGCTCGGTCATGGTGCTCACCTACCCGCTGCGGCACTTCGAGGAGATCGCGATGGCGTACTCCTTCTCGCGCCCCTCGGCGAAGCGTGCCGCGCGTGTGCTGTCGCTGGAGCGGGCCACGGACACCGCGGGGTCGCGCGACGCCGGGAACCCGTCCGGCGACCTGTACGACCCGGCGACCGGTCTGCTCGCCCCCGCGGGCCGGCTCACCGCCGTGGTGTGCGGGGACCCGGACGCGGCGGGACGGCTGGCCGAACGGCTCGGCGGACACGCCTCCGAGCGGGGCACCTCGGTGCTGCTCGGCGGGGTGCCGCTCGACGAACTGCCGCTGGACTCCGCCCGCCGGGCCGTCCTCGTGCAGGACAAGGATCCGGTGCTGCTCTCCGGCACCCTGCGCGAGCTGCTCGACGTGCCGGCGTCCGGTGCGGTCGACCCACGCGACGCACTGGACGCCGCGCAGTGCGGGGACGTGCTGGCGGCGCTGGTGCAGGGCTCGGTGGACGCCGCGGATCCGATGGACGCGCGGATCACCGAGCGCGGACGGTCCCTGTCAGGCGGGCAGCGCCAGCGGCTCGCGCTGGCCCGGTCGCTGGTCACGGACCCGGAGGTGCTCGTCCTGGACGAGCCGACCTCGGCCGTCGACTCGCACACCGAGGCCCGCGTCGCCCAGGGCGTGCGGGACCTGCGGGCGCGGCGCACCACCGTGGTGTTCACCTCGTCCCCGCTGCTGCTGGACCGCGCCGACCGGGTGGTGTTCCTGCACGGCGACACCGTCGCGGCGACCGGCGACCACCGCGAACTGGTGCGCACCGAGCCCCGGTACCGGGCCGTGGTGACGCGCGAGACCGAGGACGAGGCCGCGCCGGCCGAGGCCCTGGACAAGGACGGCGTCTTGGACAAGGACGGCGTCCTGCGCGAGGACGAGGTCCTGCACCGACTGGAACAGCTGGAAGAGATCGAGGAGACAGCATGATCGGCGTGGCGCCACCGGCCTACGACCCGGCGGCCCCGACCACGGCCGCCACGCTGCCCGTGGGGGCGCCCGCGACCGTCCGCGCCTACGTGGGCGAGCTGCTGCGCAGGCACCGCCGGGCCTTCGTGCTGCTGATCACCGTGAACACGGTCGCCGTGCTCGCCTCGATGGTGGGCCCGTATCTGCTGGGCGGACTGGTGGAACGGGTCTCGGACCGGGAGCGGGAGCTGCATCTGGAGCTCACGGTCACGCTGTTCGTGCTCGCGCTGGCCCTCCAGGCGGTGTTCGTCCGGCAGGTACGGCTGCGCGGGGCGATGCTCGGCGAGCGGATGCTGGCCGATCTGCGCGAGGACTTCCTGGTCCGGTCGGTCGGGCTGCCGCCGGGGGTGCTGGAACGGGCGGGCACGGGTGATCTGCTGTCGCGGATCACGACCGACATCGACCGGCTCGGCAACGCCATGCGCGAGGCCGTGCCCCAGCTGGCCATCGGCGTGGTGTGGGCGGCGCTGCTGCTGGGCGGACTGGTCGTCACGGCGCCCGAGCTGGCGCCGGCCGTGCTGCTCGCCGTACCGCTGCTGGTGGTCGGCTGCCGCTGGTACTTCCGGCGGGCGCCGGCCGCCTACCGTTCGGAGGCCGCCGGGTACGCCGCCGTGGCCGCCGCGCTCACCGAGACCGTGGACGCGGGGCGGACCGTGGAGGCGCACCGCCTCGGCGCGCGTCGTGTGGCGCTGTCGGACCAGCGGGTCAAGGAGTGGACGGCCTGGGAGCGCTACACCCTCTGGCTGCGGTCGGTGCTCTTCCCCGTCGTCAACATCACCCACGTCACCGTGCTCGGCTCGGTGCTGATGATCGGCGGGGTGTTCGTCCTGCAGGGCTGGATCGGCGTCGGCCAGCTGACCACGGGCGCGTTGATCGCACAGATGCTCGTCGACCCGGTGGGACTGATCCTGCGCTGGTACGACGAGCTGCAGGTGGCACAGGTGTCGCTGGCCCGGCTGGTCGGGGTCCGGGACATCGAGCCCGACGCCGGTGACGCCGCGCTCGCCCCCGACGGGCGCCGGGTGCACGCGGACCGGGTGCACTTCGGCTACCGCGAGGGCGTCGACGTGCTGCGCGAGGTGTCCCTCCAGGTCGCCCCCGGGACCAGGCTGGCACTGGTCGGTCCCTCGGGCGCGGGCAAGTCCACCCTGGGTCGGCTGCTCGCCGGGATCTACGCGCCCCGGGACGGGCGGGTCACCCTGGGCGACGCCGAGCTGTCGCGGATGACCGCGGAACGGGTCCGGGAGCACGTGGCCCTGGTCAACCAGGAGCACCACGTCTTCGTGGGCTCCCTGCGCGACAATCTGCGGCTCGCCAGGACGAACGCGGAGGACGCCGAACTGTGGGCGGCGCTCGGGGCGGTCGACGCGGACGGCTGGGCCCGTGCCCTGGACGAGGGCCTGGACACCGAGGTCGGCTCCGGCGGGTTCGCGCTCACCCCGGCCCAGGCCCAGCAGATCGCGCTGGCCCGGCTGGTGCTGGCCGACCCGCACACACTGGTCCTGGACGAGGCGACCTCGCTGCTCGACCCGCGCGCGGCACGGCACCTGGAACGCTCCCTGGCCCGTGTCCTGGACGGCAGGACCGTCATCGCCATCGCCCACCGCCTGCACACCGCCCACGACGCGGACGTCATCGCCGTCGTGGAGGACGGCCGCATCAGCGAACTGGGCAGCCACGACGATCTGGTCGCGGCGGGCGGAGCGTACGCGGCACTGTGGCGCTCCTGGCACGGCTGAGCCCGCACCGCCCGGGCGGGAGCGGGCCCGCGGGCGAGGTCCCCTCGGATCCGCCGCGGTGCCCCGGGCCGGCCCGGAATCCCGCTGCCCGGGCCGGCGGCGCGGGGCCGTACCGCCGCCCGGCCGCCGGCCCGGGACGTGCGACGCCCACGGCAGCGGTGGGGCCGGGGAACACGGCCCGCGCCGGCGACCGTGCCCGTGCGGGGCCGCGGGCCCGGGGACGGTTCCGGGACGCGGGCCGGGGCAGCGGCGAGGGTGCCGGGCAGGGCGGGAGTCCCGGGCGCGCCGCACGCCGGTGGTGTGCCGTTGCGCGGTGGGGAGCTCCGGTGGAAGGCTGGAGTCAGGCACCGGCTCGGGGACGCCCGGGGCCCGGCGGACCGGGCACGGACGGCGCCGGTGCCCCGTGCAACGGCGACCCGCCGCGGTCCGCGGTGAGAAGGGGCCCGTCCTCACCCCCTGGAGGTACCTGTGAACAGCGCCGACGGATGGGGAGACGACGTCTACCAGCCCGACGGTTCCGAGCAGAGGGAGGACACCGGGCTGCTCGACGCGGAGGACACCCTCGAGTACGACGGTGTCGACGACCCCCTCGACCGGGGCTGGTCCCCGCCGGAACGTCCCTGGGCGGTGGAGCACACCGGCGTGACGGCCGGGGAACGCCAGCGGGGCGAGACGCTGGAACAGCGGCTCGCCGAGGAGCAGCCCGACTCCCCCGCACCCGACGGCGACGGCCTGGGCGATTCCCAGGACACCGACGGGGAACTCCTGGACAACGAGGTGGGCGCCGCACGCTCCGGCCGGCTCGTGGCCCCCGACGAAGGGGCGCACGAGGACGAGGAGGAGGCCCTGGTCGCCATGGACGTCGGCATCGACGGCGCGGCCGCCACCGCCGAAGAGGCCGCGATGCACGTCGTCGACGAGGACAACCTGCCGGGCTGACCCCGAGGAGCATCCATGCAGCAGGACAAGCACCCCGACTACCACCCGGTCGTCTTCCGTGACCGTGCCGCCGGTTACGCCTTCCTCACCCGGTCCACCGCGACCAGCGACCGGACCATCGAGTGGGACGACGGCGAGACCTACCCGGTGGTGGAGGTGGAGATCTCCTCGGAGAGCCACCCGTTCTACACGGGCAGGGCCAGGACCGTGGACACGGAGGGCCGCGTCGCCCGCTTCGAGCGCCGGTACGGCGGTGAGGGCTCGGGCTGAGTCCCGGACGGGCGCGTTCCTCAGATCACGTTGAGCGCCGCCGCGCAGCCCACTCCGCCCAGCAGCATGAACACGGGCATCAGCACCTTCAGCTCCACCCAGCTGCCCGCCCGGAACCGCATCGCCCTCGGCGGGCCGATCGGGTACCAGCGCTTGCGACCCACCGGTATCGGCCACAGGATCGGGCAGCCGGAGACGGTCAGCGCGTCCCCGATGTCGTGCACCAGCGCGCCCAGCACGACCGGCAGCCCCAGCCACAGGTACTCCTGGCCCGGCGCGGTGAACAGCCAGTCCGAGCCGTTGCCCGGCTCGTCCAGCACCCCCGCGAGGATCCAGGCGCTGGTCGCCGCCAGCAGCCACACCAGGACGTCGCTGCTGGAGCCTCGCGTCGCCCGCCACAGCAGGCCCTCGATGGCCAGCACCATGTGCGCGAAGAGGATGGCCAGCACCGCCCAGCGGCCGCCCGTGATCGCGAGGACCGCGGTGCCCGCACCGATCAGGACGGCCCACAGCCACGTGTGCGTGAGCGTGCGGTGCCCGCCGGAGCGGCGCGGGTCGCCCTGCTTCTTGGTGGCCTTGTAGACGGCGTAGGACAGCTTGTCGACGATCTCGCACAGCCAGCGGGACAGGGGCCCGAAGGCCCGCGAGATGGTGGCCGCCTTGTGGTCCAGGTCCGGGGCGAGCGCGGCGCCGGCGCAGATCAGGGCACCGGCCAGGAGGACCGGCCAGGGCATGGCGTGTCCGGCCGCGGCCGTCGCCGCGCCGACCCCGAGCCAGGCCGCGGCGCCCGACAGTGAGTGTGCTGGTCCCATCATCGCCGTTGCCCGCCCCATTCCTCGTTCGCCACCGGCCGGTTGACCCGGTGCCTTGACGCCCCGCCGGCCACACAGCGTAGCGTTCGCGATCTTCCCGCCCGCAGCCGATTCCCCCATCGGCCGGGCGGGCAGGCAAGATGGGGGCGTGACCCTCATCGATCAGCTGCCGCCGACCGCCGACCCCGACGCACTCTACGAAGCCTTCGAGTCGTGGGCCCGGGAACGCGGTCTCACGCTCTATCCCCACCAGGAGGAGGCGCTGATCGAGGCGGTCTCCGGGGCGAACGTGATCGTGTCGACGCCCACGGGCTCCGGCAAGAGCATGATCGCGGCGGGCGCCCACTTCGCCGCCCTGGCGCGCGACGAGGTCACCTTCTACACGGCGCCCATCAAGGCGCTGGTGTCGGAGAAGTTCTTCGAGCTGTGCAAGGTCTTCGGCACGGAGAACGTCGGCATGCTCACCGGCGACGCGTCCGTCAACGCCGACGCCCCGGTGATCTGCTGCACCGCCGAGGTGCTGGCGTCGATCGCGCTGCGCGACGGCAAGGACGCCGACGTGGGCCAGGTCGTGATGGACGAGTTCCACTTCTACGCGGAGGGGGACCGCGGCTGGGCCTGGCAGATCCCTCTGCTGGAACTGCCGCAGGCACAGTTCGTGCTGATGTCGGCGACGCTCGGCGACGTCTCCTTCTTCGAGAAGGACCTCACCCGCCGCACCGGCCGTCCCACCGCCGTGGTCCGCTCGGCGACCCGGCCCGTGCCGCTGTCCTACGAGTACCGGTACACGCCGCTCACCGAGACGCTCACCGATCTGCTCGAGGCCCGGCAGGCGCCGGTCTACATCGTGCACTTCACGCAGGCGCAGGCGGTGGAGCGGGCGCAGGCGCTGATGAGCATCAACATGTGCACGCGCGAGGAGAAGGACAAGATCGCCGAGCTGATCGGCAACTTCCGCTTCACCACCAAGTTCGGCCGCAATCTGTCCCGCTACGTCCGGCACGGCATCGGCGTGCACCACGCCGGCATGCTGCCCAAGTACCGGCGGCTGGTGGAGAAGCTCGCCCAGGCCGGTCTGCTGAAGGTCATCTGCGGCACCGACACGCTCGGGGTGGGCGTCAACGTCCCCATCCGCACGGTGCTGTTCACGGCCCTGACCAAGTACGACGGCAACCGCGTGCGCACGCTGCGGGCCCGTGAGTTCCACCAGATCGCGGGCCGTGCCGGTCGCGCCGGCTTCGACACCGAGGGCTTCGTGGTGGCCCAGGCCCCCGAGCACGTCATCGAGAACGAGAAGGCGCTGGCCAAGGCCGGTGACGACCCGAAGAAGCGCCGCAAGGTCGTGCGCAAGAAGGCGCCCGAGGGTTTCGTCGCCTGGAGCGAGCAGACCTTCGAGAAGCTCATCGACTCCGAGCCGGAGCCGCTGACCTCCCGCTTCCGGGTCACGCACACCATGCTGCTGTCGGTGATCGCCCGGCCCGGCAACGCCTTCGAGGCCATGCGGCGGCTGCTGGAGGACAACCACGAGCCGCGCAAGCAGCAGCTGCGGCACATCCGGCGGGCGATCGCCATCTACCGCTCGCTGCTGGACGGCGGCATCGTCGAGAAGCTCGACCGGCCGGACGCCGAGGGCCGGATCGTCCGCCTCACCGTGGACCTGCAGCAGGACTTCGCGCTGAACCAGCCGCTGTCCACGTTCGCGCTGGCCGCGTTCGAGCTGCTGGACCCGGAGTCGCCGTCGTACGCGCTGGACATGGTGTCCGTCGTGGAGTCCACGCTGGACGATCCGCGCCAGATCCTCGCCGCCCAGCAGAACAAGGCGCGCGGCGAGGCGGTCGCCGCGATGAAGGCCGACGGGGTGGAGTACGAGGAGCGCATGGAGCGCCTCCAGGACATCACCTACCCGAAGCCGCTGGAGGAGCTGCTCTTCCACGCGTACAACACCTACCGCAAGAGCCATCCCTGGGTCGGTGACCATCCGCTGTCGCCGAAGTCCGTGATCCGGGACATGTACGAGCGGGCGCTGTCGTTCACCGAGCTGGTGTCCCACTACGAGCTGGCCCGCACCGAGGGCATCGTGCTGCGCTACCTCGCGAGCGCCTACAAGGCGCTGGAGCACACCGTCCCGGACGACCTGAAGTCGGAGGACCTGGAGGATCTGATCGCCTGGCTGGGCGAGACGGTGCGCCAGGTCGACTCCAGCCTGCTGGACGAGTGGGAGCAGCTGGCCAATCCGGAGGAGATGACCGCCGAGGAGGCGCAGGAGAAAGCCGACCAGGTCAAGCCGGTCACCGCCAACGCGCGCGCCTTCCGCGTCCTGGTCCGCAACGCCATGTTCCGCCGGGTCGAGCTCGCCGCCCTCGACCAGGTGGACGAGCTGGGCGAGCTGGACGCCGAGGGCGGCTGGGACGCGGACGCCTGGGGCGAGGCGATGGACAAGTACTGGGACGAGCACGAGGAGCTCGGCACCGGTCCCGACGCCCGCGGGCCGAAGCTGCTGCTGATCGAGGAGGAGCCGCAGAACGGGCTGTGGCGGGTCCGGCAGATCTTCGACGACCCCAGCGGCGACCACGACTGGGGCATCAGCGCCGAGGTCGACCTCACCGCCTCCGACGCGGAGGGCCGTGCGGTCGTCCGGGTCACCGACGTCGGTCAGTTGTGAGCACAGGAGAATCCCACCCATGACGAACCCGGCCGAGAGCCTCGTCGCCCTGCTCGACCTGGAGCAGATCGAGGTCAACATATTCCGTGGCCGCAGTCCGCAGGAGTCCCTCCAGCGGGTCTTCGGCGGCCAGGTGGCCGGCCAGGCCCTGGTCGCCGCCGGCCGCACCACGGAGGGCGACCGTCCCGTGCACTCCCTGCACGCGTACTTCCTTCGTCCGGGCAGGCCCGGGGTGCCGATCGTGTACCAGGTCGAACGGGTGCGGGACGGCCGGTCGTTCACGACCCGCCGGGTCACCGCGGTGCAGCAGGGCCGCACGATCTTCAATCTGACCGCCTCCTTCCACAAGCCTGAACAGGGAAGCTTCGAACACCAGCTGCCGCCGGCCCGCGAGGTCCCGGACCCCGAGTCGCTGCCGACGGTCACCGATGAGATCCGTGAGCATCTGGGCGCGTTGCCGGAGCAGTTGGAGCGGATGGCGCGCCGCCAGCCCTTCGACATCCGCTATGTGGACCGGCTGCGCTGGGACGCCGGCGACATCAAGGACGCCGAGCCGCGCAGCGCGGTGTGGATGCGCGCGGTCGGCCCGCTCGGCGACGATCCGCTGGTGCACACCTGTGCCCTGACGTACGCCAGTGACATGACCCTCCTGGACGCCGTGCGGATCCCGGTGGAGCCGCTGTGGGGGCCGCGCGGCTTCGACATGGCGTCGCTGGACCACGCCATGTGGTTCCACCGTCCGTTCCGCGCCGACGAGTGGTTCCTGTACGACCAGGAGTCGCCGATCGCCACGGGCGGGCGGGGTCTGGCCCGCGGCCGGATCTACGATCTGGAGGGCCGGATGCTGGTGTCCGTCGTCCAGGAGGGGCTGTTCCGGGCCCTGTAGGTCACCGGTTTCCGCGCCACCACCGGCCCAGCAGGCCGCGGGACGTTCCGCGTACCGGCTTCACGGCTTCCCGCGTCCGCCGAGCCGGTCCGGGGCGGTGGGGAGCGGGACGGGGCGCCGGCCGGTGTGCCCGCGCCTCCTCCGTCAGCCGGGTCAGGTCGGTCTGCAGCCAGGCGATCTCGTCCGGGTCCCGGGCGGTCATGAGCTCTTCCGCCGGCTCCGCGGCCGGTGAGCCGGGCGCGCCGTGGAACGGTGGCCGCCGGCGGAACCGGTCGAGGTAGGAGCGGTCGTGGGCGTCCGGGACGGCCTCCGACACGTGCAGCGGGTCGAGCAGCGACGCCACGGCCCCGGCGCGCGCCCAGGGGTCGTCGGCCCGGCGGAGCATGAAGCCCAGCTGCCGGGCGCGCCAGTTCCGCGGGCGCAGGTCGATGCCGGTGTCGAGCAGGCTTCTGAGGCTCTCGGGCGTGCGCCCCGCCAGCAGGGGTGTGTTCCTGTCGTCGGCCGCGAACAGGCTTAGTTCCTCGGCCAGATAGAGCCAGACCACGGCGCGGTAGCGGTTCAGGTAGAACTTCACGGGCACCAGCAGTCCCAGCCTCGCGAGGCGGGTGAAACGGGTCTTCGTCACGTCGATGAGGGCGGCGCCCTCCGCGGTTCCCACGGCCTGCACGCTCCGGCGCAGGGCCTCCGGGAACCCGGGCCCGGCGCGGAGCCGCTCGATCTCGGCCCGGTCGACCCGCAGGCCCCCTCCGCCGTCGTCGGGGGTCGCACGGATCCGCCCGAGCTGCACGGCGAGGTCGAACTCGGTGCCCTTGAGACCGAGTTCGCGTGCCGCGCGGCCCGGTCCGACCCGGACCTCCCGTGCCGCCGTGGTCCGCTCGGCGGTGGCGGTGGTGTCATGCGCGACGGTGTGCTGTCCGGACATGTTCGTCCTCCCCCGTGGAGTGTGGGCGGCCGGCGCCGGGTGCGCCCGCCCGGAAAAACCGTAGCCGCTTTGTCACTCTCCGTGGTAAGCCTGTGGATAACTCCGCAGCGGAGGACGAACGCGCAGGTCAGACGTCTGTGCCGGGTTCCGGCTGGCGGGCGTCCACGTCCAGGTGCTCGCCGACCCGGTTGACCAGCAAGGTCATCTCGTACGCGATCTGGCCGATGTCGGCCTCCGCTCCGCTGAGTACGCACAGACAGCTGCCGGTGCCCGCCGCGGTGACGAAGAGCACCGCGTCGTCGAACTCGATCATCGTCTGGCGTACCCCGCCCGCGCCGAAGTGCCGTCCCGAACCCTTGGCGAGGCTGTGCAGTCCGGACGAGACGGCGGCGAGGTGCTCCGCGTCCTCGCGTCGCAGCCCCGTGCTCGCGCCCGTCACCAGCCCGTCGTTGGACAGGACCAGCGCGTGCCGTACGTGTTCGACGCGTTGGGTCAGGTCGTCCAGCAGCCAGCCGAGTCCCTGGTTCTGCGCCATGTCGTGTGTCTCCCCCTGGTCTTCCCCGTGGTCTTCCCCGTGTGCTGTTCCCTCCTGGCGGGAGGGCCCTCGCGCCAGCCTTCCCCACGACCGGGCGCCGGGCAAGGAGGACGGGGGCCGAGGGGCGGAAGATGACCGAGGAACAGTGGCGCGAGCCCGGATCCCGAGGTCGTCCCACCGGGTCGAGCGGCCGGGCGGTGTGCACGCGTCCGGCGTACTCGACGAGCCGGACCAGCACCTCCTTCCCCGAGTCGCGCTCGCGTGCGCCGCACAGCACGACGGGTGTTCCGCCGTCCGGGGCGAGCGCGCGGCAGACGGCCCCCGTGCCGGGGCGCCGGGCTCCCGCGAAGCAGTGACCGCGACGGCGAACGGGATCCGCCGGTGCTCGAAGTGGTCCACGGCGGGGAAGCAGTCCTCCAGGCGCCGGGTGTCCGCGAGGACCACCGCGCCCATGGCGCCCTGCACCGGCTCGTCCCACAGGAACCGGAAACGGTCCTGTCCCGGGGTGCCGAAGAGATACGGGGAGAGTCCCGAGCGGAAGGTGACGCTCCCGAAGTCCATGGCGACGGCCGCGGTGACCTTCTGGTCCACGGCGCAGGCCGTGGTGCCCTTCTGGTCCACGCCGTCGGTGTCGTCCACCGACCGACCGGCCTCGCCGGGCGGTTCCTCGGTGCGCGGCGGCCGGATCCCGCCGACCGCGCCCACCGGGGTGGTCCTGCCCACGCCGAATCCGCCTGCGCCCGGTGTCTTCAGCGCCGGCGCTGCCGTCTCGTGGCCGGGGGCGTCTCCCTTTCCGGTGGGGGATCATGCGGAGCATGAGCGACGACCACACACACGTCCAGGAGTTCTTCACCGCGCGTGCCGCCGACTGGGACCGCCGCTTCCCCGACGACGGTCCGGCCTACGCCGCCGCGGTCGCCGGGCTCGGGCTGCGCGAGGGGGACCGGGTGCTCGACGCGGGCTGCGGCACCGGGCGCGCCCTGCCTCCGCTGCGTGCGGCCGTGGGGCCCTCGGGCGTGGTCCTCGGCGCGGACCTGACGCCGGCCATGCTGCGGGAGGCGGCACGGGCCGGACGGGACCGCGACGGGGCACTGCTGCTGACCGACGTCGCCGCGCTGCCGCTGCGTCCGTCCGCGCTGGACGCCGTGTTCGCGGCGGGTCTGATCGCCCACCTGCCCGATCCGGCCGGCAACCTCCGGGAGATCGCGCGGGTGGTGCGGCCGGGCGGCGTGCTCGCGCTGTTCCACCCGATCGGCCGGGCGGCGCTCGCCGCCCGGCAGGGCCGCACGCTCACCCCGGACGACCTCCGCGCGGAGCCGAATCTCCGCGTGCTGCTGTCCCGTTCGGGGTGGCGCATGACGTCGTACGCCGACGAGGACACGCGCTTCCTGGCGTTGGCCGTCCGTGCGGACTGAGCGCTCGGCCACGCGGCCGGGCGCTCAGTCCGGGTGCCGCACCGGGCAGCCCCGCAGTCCCGGCACGGGGCTGGTGCCCAGGTCGGCCAACCGGTAGCCGTTCGGGTAGCTCTTGATCTCCCGGTTCTGCCGGGCGAAGTGCGGGGCGCACCGCGGCGGCAGCAGCCGGACGGCGCGGCCCCGCAGCCGTACCGCGCGGCGCACCCACGCACGGGTGGCCGCGCTCGGCGGGGTGTAGCGGAAGGCGTGCAGAAGGGGTTCGTCGAGCAGCGCGAGCGTGGCGGTACGCAGTACGGGGGCGAGCGGGCGCGGATACCAGGAGGTCATGAGGTCGAGCGTGGCGTCCGAGACCCGCCGCGCGCCCTCGTCCCAGTCGAAGTGGGCCTCTTCGTAGGCGTCCAGGCAGCTTTCGAACTCCTCGTAGGACCCGGGGATCTCCTTGATGCCCATGTACCGTCCCAGCGTCCGGTAGTGGACGGCACTGGCGACGGTCTCGTGCCGCGACAGCCTGCGCCATCCGTAGGAGTCGATCCACCGCTTGGGCATCACCACGAACGTGCACAGGACGTACCGCATGTCGTCGTCGGGGATGTCGTAGGCGTGGTGCATCCGGTTGATGCGGCGGATCGCGGTCCTGCCCCGGGCACTGCCGAATCCGTGCTCGACAACGGCGTCCAGGAGGAGAGAGGTGTCGTCGTAGCGCTTCTGGGACCGGTCGGTGAGCTCCGCGGTCTCGGCGAGCAGGCGGCCGATCCGGGGAACGGCGTAGGTGCGGTAGAGGGCCAGTTCCAGGGCCCGGGTGAAGTCCCAGGGGAACTCGTACGCCGCGCTGAGCCGGTAGATTTCCGTGGCCTCCCGGTAGGGGTCCATCCGCCGGATCCGTTCCAGCCGTTCGAAGCGTCGCACCGTACTGCCCCCTTCTCCCGTCGAGACCGCAACCCTACGTTGAGTGGCAGGAGATGGACGGTCGGCGACGGCAACCGCACCAGGGGAAGGGGTGGACCGCATGTGGGGACGGGTTCGGGAGATCGGGAGCAGGATGACCGGCGTCCGGCGCGCGGAGGAGCGGGCCGGACGGGAGGAGCGTCCGCGCAATCTGTTCGAGGCCGCCGCGGCGTACGTCTCGGCCTGCGCGGAGGACGATCAGGACCGGATCGACGAGGCGGCCGGCTGGGTGTCGCCGGAGGCGCTGTCGTTCGGGGTGAACGAGCTGGCGTGCCGGGCCGTGACCGCGCTCGCGCGGGAGCGGGGAGAGTCCCCGGGGACGGTCGCGCGGGCGCTGCTGGGGCTTCCGGCCGCCTGAACCGCCCGCCGGAGCGTGGTCGTTTCGTCCCGTCCGGCCGGAAACCTGCAGCTCCGGGCATGGCCGCGGGGGTCGTGACAAGCGGCTCGGCGTCGGCATAGGGTGCGCGCCGGTGGACGAACCGATGGGGAGGCTGGGATGGCCGGGACGGACGAGGAAGCCGTCGCCGCCGCGGACGACGCGCTCTATGTGCTCACGGCGGCGCTGCTGACGCCGGCGAAGTTCCCGAGCGTACTGGGCGACGACTATCCGGAGGCGTGCGCGGCGCTCGGCCTTCCGCCACTCGCCGACGGGTACGGGCTGGTGCTCGGTCAGGACGGCGAGGGTGCCCGGTGGACCGTCGTCGTGGACGACGTCTCGCTGGTCGCCGTCGCGATCGCGTCCTGGGACTGCGGGATGGAGCACGATCTGTCGCCGGACGAGCGCACGGTCGTCGCCGCGCTGCCCGGCTGGCCCCTCGCGGTGGCCGTCGCGGCGCCGCACGTGCCCGCGCCGCACGATCCCGGTCCGGACGCCGGGGCCGGGCCCCCGCTGACCCCGCCGGACACCGAGGCCTGGGGACCGGCCCAGCGCCGGCTGGGTGCCGACGAGATCGCGCTGCAGTGGGCGGTCTGGCGGGAGCGGGTCGACGACGCGGCGTTCCCGGCACCGGGCGGCTCGGCCCGGGCTGCCGACGGCGCGGAGGGGCCCGCGGAGGAGGGCCGGACGGAGGAAGCGAACGACCGGACGGACGGGCGGCCGGGGCACAGCGGGATCCGGCGGGTGCTGGCGGAGGCACGCGCGTACGTCGACTCGCCGCCGCCGCTCGGCCGGGTCCGCTCGTCCTTCGCCCCGGGCGGCGCGCGCACCCTGCGTGCCGACGGCCCCGGCTGGTCGCTGGTGGCCCGGACGGACGACATCGCGTTCGTCCTGCTCGACGACGAACCCGGCGAGGTCCTGCCGGTGGGCCGGGGCCCGGAGCTGCCGGGCCTGCTCGAAGCGCTCGACCGGATGGCCGTACGGCCGCTCTGAGTGCACGCGGCTTCGAAAAGGCCGGAGTGAAGGACGTTAGCGTGTGTTGAAACCCCACGTGTGGGCGCCGTTCCATAGGGCGCCAACCCATCGATGACGGCGAGGGCGGGCCTCCACCATGGGGCAGTTCCGCGATCGACCCCATGTCTCCCTTCCGCTGTCCGTCCTTTCGGAGGCCGTCATGCGCCCCTTCCGTGGCGTTCCGTTGCTCGCCGCCGTCCTCGCCGCGGCCGCCCTCACCGCTCCGTCCCCGGCCGGCGCGGCCGGGGACGGTCACTGCGCGCGCCAGGAACGCGTGCGCGTGCCGGGCGCGGCCCATCAGCGCAGTGCCTGCCTCGCCGATCTGACCACGGCGGGGCTGGCCGGTACGCCGTACACCGACATGGCCGACCAGGCGGGGCTGACCGCCGCGGCCACCCGGTCGCCGTCCGGCGTGCCCGGGGTGCAGATCGACGGCTACTTCCCGGACTCGTCCCGCTTCAACAACACCCACGGCTGGCGGCACGACGCCCAGTTCGTGATCCGGCTGCCCGACCGCTGGAACGGCGGACTGGTCGTCACCGGCGCACCCGGCAACCGCAAGCAGTACGCGACCGACAAGGCGATCTCCGACCAGGTGCTGGCGCGGGGCTACGCCTATGCGGCGACCGACAAGGGCAACAGCGGTGTCGACTTCCACCGCGACGGGAAGCGGCCCGGTGACGCCGTCGCCGAGTGGAACGCGCGCACCACACAGCTCACCCGCGCCGTCCGGCGCGCGGTGGCCCAGCGCTACGGGCACGCCCCGCGCCGTACGTACATGACCGGCGTCTCCAACGGCGGCTACCTCACCCGCTGGCAGTTGGAGAACCGCCCGGAGCTGTACGACGGCGGGGTGGACTGGGAGGGCACCCTGTGGGCCGCCGAGGGGCGCCACCCGCTGCTCTCCCTTCCGGTGGCGGTGGCCCGGACGTACGGCAGGGCGACCGACGAGGACATGTACGCGGCGGGCTTCGCACGCGGCTCCGAGTTCCTGTGGCCGTACCACGAGAAGGCCTACTGGGGGCTCACGCAGAAGATCTACCGCGCCGAGTTCGACCCGGACCACGACCCGGGCTGCCCCGGTCCCTCCGCCGGGTCGACGACGGAGCAGATCCTCGCGCCGTGCCCGTCCGACGCCGCCTACGACTACGCCTCGCGCCCCGCGTCCGTGCACCGTGCCGTGGAGCGTGTGGCGCTCACCGGGCGGATCGGGCGGCCGATGATCACCCTGCACGGCGATCTGGACGCGCTGCTGCCCAAGTCCGTCGACTCCGATGTGTACGCCGGCATGGTCGAGGCGAGCGGGCGCGGGCGGATGCACCGCTACTACACGGTGCAGGACGGCACGCACGTCGACGGGCTGTACGACACCCATCCGGACCGGCTGCGGCCGATCCTGCCCTGCTACCGCTCGGCGTTCGACGCCCTGGTCGCATGGGTGGAGCGCGGAGTCGCGCCGCCCGCGGACCGGACGGTCGGCAGGCCCGCGGACGGCGATGTGGTCGACTCCTGCGCGCTGGACTCCGGTGAGGCGGTGACGCCGTAGCGCCTCAGCGGCCCAGCTCCTTGCGCGAGACGCGGCGCAGCCTGCGCCGCTGTGCGGGGTCCAGGGCGAGGTACGCGGCGGCCGGAACTCCCAGGACTATCAGAAGCGCGGCCCACCAGGGCAGCCAGAAGAGCAGGACCAGTCCGGCCGCCACACCCCCCGCGGCGATCTTGGCGTTCTTCGACATGAGTGTCGCCTCCTTCGCGGCCACTGCCGCTCTCTCTGCCGTGAAAACGGGCCCGCGCCCGCGGCAGTTCCGGACCGCGACCCTGAGACGTCCCTGAGGTGCGCCCCTAAGGTCTTCGAGAGCCCGTCGTGGGCCTCCCGCCCGGGAAGGCCCACGACGGGCTTCCATGGTGACTCGACTCACAGCTCGGGCATACCCGGTCGGCACCGCTCGTGCTGTACCCTCGGCGACTCCGGCTTCACTAGTCAAGTTTGAGGACTCCTGTCATCGTTGCGCAGACGACTCCCCCGGCACCCTCCTCCGCACACTCCGCGCACCCTGCACACTCCGCACTGACCGGCTGTCCGGCCGTATTCGTACCGGGTGACCCCGCCCGCACCGGCCGGGTCGCGTTCTGGCGGCCCGACGGCTCGCCTCCCCCGGCCGTGGACGCGGCGTCGGCCGGGGACCTGACCGTCGTGGTGCCCGGCGACGACGGGATCGAGGCGGTGCGTGTGCCCGCCACCGTGCTGCCGGTGCGCGACGCGCTCCCGTTCCTCACGCGTGCGCGTGCCGGTGGCGCCGGGCACCGGGCCACCCGCTTCTGGGGAGCCGCCACCGTGCACGCCCTGCACCTGGTGGCGCGCGGTCTGCTGCTGCCCGGCCTCTCCCCCGCCGACCACGACGCCTGGCGCGTCGGCCCGCTGGACGCGCAGGACGTCGAGGCGATCCGCCGGCTCGCCGCCGCGATGCCGCCGGAGGCACACGCGACACCGCTGGACGGCACCGGGCCGCCTCGGCTGCCCGACCCCGAACGGCTGCTGCGCGCCTTCCTCGACGCGGTCGCCGACACCCTCCCCCGCTCCCCCGCCGCCCGCCTCGCGACCGGCACCGCCGCCTTCTCGGTACCGGAACCGCAACGGCTGCCCGGGCTGCGGGCCTGGGCCGCCGGCATCGCCGCCGGCCACGACGCCGGCGTACGGCTGTCGCTGCGGATCGAGGTGCGCGGGCTCACGGACGCGGCCGGCACCCCGGACGTGTCGTTCCGGGCCGTCCTCCAGATGCACGGCGTGAACGACCCCGCACTCGTCGCGGACGCCGGCGAGGTGTGGACCGGGGCGCGTGACGCGGCCTTCGACTCCCGCGCGCGCATGGACGCCCTGCTCGCGCTCCGCCGCGCGGCGCGGGCCTGGGCGCCGCTCACCCCCTTGCTGTCGGCGGCCGTGCCGGACGCGGTGGACCTCGCGGAGGAGGAGATCGCCGAACTCCTCGGCGACGGCGGCCGGGCACTCGCCGGTGCGGGCGTCGACGTGCACTGGCCCAAGAAGCTGGTCCGCGAACTCACCACCCGCGCGGAGGTCGGTCCCGGAGACGACGGACCGGGTCCCGGAAGGGCCGGGTCCGCGGACGGACCGTCGTTCCTGTCCGCCGACGCGCTGCTCGCCTTCGACTGGTGGTTCGCCCTGGGCGACCGGAGGCTCACGCGTGAGGAACTGGACCGGCTGGCCGAGGCGAACCGTCCCCTCGTGCGGCTGCGCGACCAGTGGGTCCTGATCGACCCGCGGGAACTGGCCCGAGCCCGTGCGCGCCAGGACCGCAAGATCACGCCGGTCGACGCGCTCGGTGCGGCCCTGACGGGCTCCGTGGAGGTCGACGGCGGCCGCGTCGAGGTCCGGCCCACCGGGTGGCTGGCGGCCCTGCGGGACCGGCTCGCGGACCCCGAGGCGCAGGAGCCCGTCGAGCAGCCCGCCGCGCTCGCCGCGACGCTGCGGGACTACCAGCGGCGCGGCCTGAACTGGCTGGCCCGGACGACCTCCCTGGGCCTGGGCTGCTGTCTCGCCGACGACATGGGGCTCGGCAAGACCGTCACCCTGATCGCCCTGCACCTGCACCGCCAGACCGATCCGGATTCCGCGGGCCCCACTCTCGTGGTCTGCCCGACCTCCCTGATGGGCAACTGGCAGCGGGAGATCGAGCGGTTCGCGCCCGGCACCCCGGTGCGCCGCTTCCACGGCGCGCGGCGGGCGCTGGACGACCTGGCCGACGGCGAGGTGGTGCTCACCACGTACGGCACCATGCGGCTGGACGCCTCCCGGCTCGCCGGGGTCCCCTGGGGCATGGTCGTCGCCGACGAGGCCCAGCACGTGAAGAACCCGTACTCCTCGACGGCCCGCCGGCTGCGTTCCATCGGCGCACGCGCGCGCGTGGCGCTCACCGGCACGCCGGTGGAGAACAACCTGTCGGAACTGTGGGCGATCCTCGACTGGACGACTCCCGGCCTGCTGGGCCGGCTCGGCACCTTCCGGCGGCGGTACGCGGACGCCGTCGAGGGCGGGCGGGATCCCGCCGCGGCGGAGAGGCTGGCCCGTCTGGTACGGCCGTTCCTGCTGCGCCGCCGCAAGTCGGACCCCGGGATCGCACCCGAGCTGCCGCCCAAGACGGAGACCGATCACGCCGTGTCGCTCACCCAGGAGCAGACGGCGCTGTACGAGGCCGTGGTGCGCGAGGCGATGGCCGAGATCGCCGGCGCCGGCAGCATGGCGCGGCGCGGACTGATCGTGAAGCTGCTGACCGGCCTGAAGCAGATCTGCAACCACCCGGCGCAGTTCCTCAAGGAGGAACGGCCGGTGCTCGCGGGGCGGTCGGGGAAACTGGAGCTGCTGGACGAACTCCTCGACACGGTCCTCGCCGAGCGGGCCGGTGTCCTGGTGTTCACGCAGTACGTGCGGATGGCCCGGCTGCTGGAACGGCACCTGGCCGCGCGGGGCGTGCCGACGCAGTTCCTGCACGGCGGCACGCCGGTCGCCGAGCGCGAGGCGATGGTGCGCCGCTTCCAGGACGGCGAGGTACCGGTCTTCCTGCTGTCGCTGAAGGCGGCGGGCACGGGGCTGAACCTCACCCGCGCGGAGCACGTCGTGCACTACGACCGCTGGTGGAACCCCGCCGTCGAGGCGCAGGCGACGGACCGCGCGTACCGCATCGGCCAGACCCGGCCGGTGCAGGTGCACCGCATCATCGCCGAGGGGACCGTCGAGGACCGCATCGCCGGGCTGCTGGAGCGCAAGCGCGAGCTGGCCGACGCGGTGCTCGGCTCCGGCGAGGCGGCGCTCACCGAACTGACCGACGCCGAGCTGGCGGAGCTGGTCGAACTGCGAGGGGGACTGCGATGACCCGGTACGACGGTGACGAGGCCGGCGTGGAGCGCGTCTTCGCCGCGCTGCCGCCCGCGCGGGGGCGTGGTTTCGCGGGGACCTGGTGGGGCCGGGCCTGGCTGACGGCGCTGGAGGGTACGGCGCTGGACTCCCGGCAGCTCAAGGCGGGCCGCGGGCTCGCCCGCGCGGGCGCGGTCGGCGCGGTGTCCGTACGGCCGGGGCGCATCACCGCGGTCGTACAGGACCGGGACCGTACGGCCCACCGCGCGGACGTGCTGCTGCAGGAGCTGTCCGAGGAGCAGTGGGACCGTTTCCTGGCCATGACCGTGGAGCGGGCCGGGCATGTCGCGGCGCTGCTCGACCGCGAGATGCCCACGCACCTGGTCGAGGACGCGGAGCTGGCCGGCGTCGAACTGCTGCCGGGCCCGGGCGATCTGGAACCGGAGTGCGACTGCGGGGCCTGGGACCACTGCGGTCACACGGCGGCGCTGTGCTACCAGGTGGCCCGGCTGCTGGACCAGGACCCGTTCGTCCTGCTGCTGATGCGGGGACGGGGCGAACGCGCCCTGCTGGACGCGCTCCGGACGCGCGGTGACGCGTCCGCCGGGCGGCCCGCGCGGGATGCGGAGGGCGTGGACGCGGCCGAGGCGTACGCGGCCGGGGACATCCTGCCGTCGCTTCCCGACGCCCCGGTCCTCCTCGCGGAGCCGGGTGTTCCGCCGTCGCTGGACACGGAGGCGGAGCCCGCGGCCGGGATCGATCCGCCCGCGCTGGAGTTCCTGGCCGCCCGGACCGCCGTACGGGCCCACCGGCTGCTGGCGGAAGCGCTCCGGGACGGGCACGAACGGCAGCCCGTGGAACCGGAACCGGCCGTCGCGCGGGACGCGGTGCGGTTGGCCGCCGGGGAGCCCGGCCGCACCGTGACGGAGCGGCTCGCCGAGGGGTCCGGGCGCGGCCGGGAAGGGCTGGCCGTGGCCGTACGGGCCTGGCGGCACGGCGGTACGGCGGCCCTGGCCGTGCTCGACGAGGAGTGGACCGTGGACGGCGAACGGCTGGCACGCGCGCGTGCCGCCCTCGACTCGGCGTGGGACGAGGACGAACGGCCGGTGCTCCGGGCCCGGGCCAACCGGTGGACGGTGGCCGGCGCACCCGTCCAGCTGCGCCTGGACCGGGAGGGGCGCTGGTGGCCGTACCGCAAGGAACGCGGCCGGTGGACCCCGGCAGGGGATTCCGCCCACGACCCGGCGACGGCACTGGCCTCGGCGGAGCGCGCACCCGAAAGGTAGCCGCGGCGGGACCGTCGCCGCGCCAAGGCCCCGCCCTGCCCCGGTGGCCGTACCGCGAGGAACACGGCCGCCCGGTCCCGGCAGGGGTTCCCGCAGGGACCGGCGACGGCCCGGCGGAGAGTGACCGCGCCTCGCGCGGTGCCGTCAGGGCAGCTCCACGTCCCCCAGGGACGGCAGGAGCGACTCCAGACCGCTCGGGAACCCGGACGGCAGCTCTGTGGGAAAACCGGACGGCAGCCGGCTCGGGAGACCGCTGGGCAGCCCGGAGGGGATGCCGAACGACGGATCGGACGAGCCGCCGGTGCCCGTGCCGCTCTCGGTGGGCTCCTTGTCCGGCGAGTCGTCGTCCCCCCTGGTCATCAGCACGACGAGGGACACGGCCGTGATGGCGACGACGACGGCGAGCAGGAGGAGCACGGCCCTGCGTCCGCCGGGCGGCCCGGGAGGACGGGGTGGCGGCGCGCCGCCGTTCGCGGGCGGTCCGAAGCTGCCGCCGCCCGGAGGCGGGGTGTCGTCCGGCGGCCTGGGCGGTACGGGTGGCATGGCCATACACACCAGGGTCGCCGCGAACCCGGGGCCCGCGCGAGGGGGCCGCGCGGAAGTTGATACGGACTCAGGGCACGGGCGCCATGATGACGACGTACCCCACGCGGAGCGCACGTCCTGAACAGCACCGTCCCCGCGGCGGGCCCGACCCGCACCACGCGCGTGCGCCACACGGTCATACGGCGCGGGGGCGCATCCGCGCGGGGGCGCGTACCGAGCCGGCCCGGACGCGCGACGGCCGGGTGCGCGCCACGCGTGGAGGCGCGGTCGTCCCGGACGCGTGTGCGAGGGCGTGGCCGTCCCGTGGCAGGGACGGGACGGCCACGCCCTCGCGGTCGGGGCTCAGCCCCGGGCGCCCAGCAGGTGGTCCATCGCCAGCTGGTCGAGGCGCTCGAAGGCCATGCCCCGCGCGGCGGCCTCGTCGACGTCGAAGTCCTCGAAGGCGGACCGGTCGTCGAGCAGGGCCTGGAGGCCGTCGGCCGCCGTGGGCTGGGCCAGCTGGTCCAGCCGGGCCGCGCTGAGCGCCTCCTGCACCTCCGGGTCGGCGCGGAACGCGGCCGCGCGCTCCTTGAGGATCAGGTAGTTGCGCATGCAGCCGGCCGCCGACGCCCACACGCCGTCGAAGTCCTCGGTCCGCGGCGGCTTGAAGTCGAAGTGCCGCGGACCCTCGTACCCGGCCGACTCCAGCAGGTCCACCAGCCAGAACGCCGCGCGCAGGTCACCCGCGCCGAAGCGGAGGTCCTGGTCGTACTTGATGCCGTTCTGGCCGTTGAGGTCGATGTGGAAGAGCTTGCCCGCCCACAGCGCCTGCGCGATGCCGTGCGGGAAGTTCAGCCCGGCCATCTGCTCGTGGCCGACCTCCGGGTTGACGCCGTACAGCTCCGGGCGCTCCAGGCGCTCGATGAACGCCAGGGCGTGGCCGACGGTGGGGAGCAGGATGTCGCCGCGCGGCTCGTTCGGCTTGGGCTCGATGGCGAAGCGGATGTCGTAGCCCTGGGCGGTGACGTACTCGCCGAGCAGGTCGAAGGCCTCCTTCATGCGGTCGAGGGCGTCCCGCACGTCCTTGGCGCCGCCGGACTCGGCGCCCTCACGGCCGCCCCAGGCCACGTACGTCTCGGCGCCGAGCTCGACCGCGAGGTCGATGTTGCGGATGGTCTTGCGCAGGGCGTAGCGGCGCACGTCGCGGTCGTTGGCGGTGAAGCCGCCGTCCTTGAACACCGGGTGGGTGAACAGGTTGGTGGTGGCCATCGGCACCTTCATGCCGGTGTCGTCCAGCGCCTGACGGAACCGCTTGATGTGCTCCTCGCGCTCGCTGTCGCTCGAGCCGAAGGGGATCAGGTCGTCGTCGTGGAACGTGACGCCGTGGGCGCCCAGCTCGGACAGGCGCCGCACCGTCTCGACCGGGTCGAGGGCGCGCCGCGTGGCGTCGCCGAAGGGGTCCCGTCCCTGCCAGCCGACGGTCCACAGTCCGAAGGTGAACTTGTCCTCGGGGGTGGGCTGGTAGTTCATGCCGCGGCTCCTTGCTCGCTGAGACTATTTCGTCATGGCGGTTTACAAATTAGTATGCAGGAACATTTCTGGGAAGAGACACACCCCGCCGAGTCGCGGAAGGTGGGTCGCAGAAGAGGGAGAGACCGATGTCAGCAGCCGAGGGTCCGCTCGTCGTCGGCGTGGACACATCCACCCAGTCCACCAAGGCGCTGGTCGTCGACGTGGCCACCGGCCGGGTCGTCGCGAGCGGCCAGGCACCGCACACGGTGACCTCGGGGGCGGGCCGGGAGAGCGACCCGCGCCAGTGGTGGGACGCCCTGTCCGAGGCGCTGCGCCAGTGCGGCGAGGCGGCGCACGAGGCCGCCGCGGTGTCGATCGGCGGACAGCAGCACGGCCTGGTCACCCTGGACGGGCGCGGGGAGCCGGTCCGCCCGGCGCTGCTGTGGAACGACGTGCGTTCCGCGCCGCAGGGCCGCCGGCTGATCGAGGAGCTGGGCGGCGCGAAGTTCTGGGCCGAGCGCACCGGAAGCGTGCCGGCCGCCTCCTTCACGGTCACCAAGTGGGCCTGGCTGGCGGAGCACGAGCCGGACGCGGTGCGCGCCACCAAGGCGGTCCGTCTCCCCCACGACTACCTCACCGAGCGGCTCACCGGGCAGGGCACCACCGACCGCGGCGACGCCTCCGGCACCGGCTGGTGGGCGTCGGGGACGGAGGCGTACGACGAGGAGATCCTCGCGCACGTGGGGCTCGACCCGGCGCTGCTGCCCCGCGTGGTGCGTCCCGGTGAGGTCGCCGGGACCGTGCGCGACGGCCACGACCTGCCGTTCTCCAAGGGCACCCTGGTGGCGTGCGGCACCGGTGACAACGCCGCCGCCGCACTGGGCCTCGGGGTGCGTCCCGGCACGCCGGTGATGAGCCTCGGCACCTCGGGCACCGTGTACGCGGTGACGCGGCGCAGGCCGGCCGACCCGACCGGCACGGTGGCGGGGTTCGCCGACGCGCGCGGCGACTGGCTGCCGCTGGCCTGCACACTCAACTGCACGCTGGCCGTGGACCGGGTCGCGGCGCTGCTGAACCTGGACCGCGAGGCCGTCGAACCCGGGCGCGGCGTCACGCTGCTGCCCTTCCTGGACGGTGAGCGCACCCCGAACCTCCCCCACTCCTCCGGCCTGCTGCACGGGCTGCGCCACGACACCACCGGCGGTCAGCTGCTCCAGGCCGCCTACGACGGTGCCGTGTACTCCCTGCTGGCCGCGCTGGACCTGGTCCTCGACGAGGACGCCGACCCGTCGGCGCCCCTGCTGCTGATCGGCGGCGGCGCCCGGGGCACGGCCTGGCAGCAGACCGTACGGCGGCTGTCGGGGCGGTCCGTCCAGGTGCCCCGGGCCAAGGAGCTGGTCGCGCTCGGTGCGGCGGCGCAGGCGGCCGGACTGCTCACCGGGGAGGACCCGGCGGCGGTCGCCCGGCGCTGGGACACGGCGGCGGGCCCGGTGCTGGAGGCCGTGGAGCGGGACGAGGAGACGCTGGCCAGGCTGGCCGGGGTACTCTCCGACGCGGCCCCGCTGCTGGACCGCGGCACGGCCACCGGCTGACGGCGCCCGCCGGTGGGCACCGACCGCCGGCGCCCACCGGCACGGCACCGGCCGTCCGCGCCTGCCGCCCCGGCACCGGCCGGCAGGCACAGGCCGGCAGGCCGGAGCGACCGTCCGTACACCGACGACCGCAGAGACCGAGGAACGACGGAGGAATGAGCGCACCGCCGCACAAGACCCGCCCGGCCGGTCCGGGGCGCGCGTTGCCCGACACCCAGCAGGGCATGCGCCGCCGCAACCTGTCCCGTGTGATGCACACCGTGAGCGCCGAGGGGCCGCTGTCCCGGGCCGCCGTCGCCTCCCGCATCGGCCTGACCCGCGCGGCGGTGTCCACGCTGGTCGACGAGCTCATCCGCTCGGGCCTGCTGGAGGAACTGGGCCCCGAGCGGCCCGGACGCGTGGGCCGTCCCGGCTCGGCGCTGGCCGTCAGCGGACGCGGCCCCGCGGGCATCGGAGCCGAGATCGGCGTCGACCATCTCGCGGTCTGCGCGGTCGACCTGCGCGGACGGGTCCGGTCACGGGCGGTGCGGCACGTCCCGAACCGGGACCGCTCCCCCGGGCCGGTGCTCGGGGAACTCACCGGGCTGATAGAGCGGGTCGCCGCCGAGGCGGAGGGCGAGGGCCTGTGGCCGGCGGGGCTCGCCGTGGCCGTGCCGGGCCTGGTCGCCCGCGACGCCCGGACCGTCGTACGCGCCCCGAACCTCGGCTGGCTCGACACCGACCTCGGCGACCTGCTCCCGGCGGACCTGCCGCTCACCGTGGCCAACGAGGCCAACTTCGGCGCGCTGGCCGAACTGTGGCTCGGCGAGGACACCCCGCGCGACTTCCTCCATGTGTCCGCCGAGATCGGCATCGGTGCCGCGGTCGTCGTGGACGGACGGCTGCTGCACGGTAACCGCGGCTTCGCGGGCGAGCTGGGCCACGTACCGGTACGGCCCGACGGACCGGAGTGCGCCTGCGGCGGGAGGGGCTGCCTGGAGCAGTACGCCGGCGAGGAGGCGGTGCTGCGCGCGGCCGGACTGGAGCCGGGCGAGGACCGCGTCGGCCTCCTCGCGGGCCGCGCCGCGCAGGGCGACGCGGACGTACGACGCGCCCTGGAGGACGCGGGAACGGCGCTCGGGATCGCCCTGACCGGGGCGGTCAATCTGCTGGACCCCGAGAGCGTGGTGCTGGGCGGGGCCCTGTCCGGGCTCGCGCCCTGGCTGCTGCCGTCGCTCCGCTCCGAGCTGGCCCGCCGTACCGCGGGGCCGGCCTGTCCCGTCTCCGTGTCCCCGCTGGGGCCCGAGGGCCCGCTGCTGGGCGCGGCGCACTCGGTGGTGCGGGGAGTCCTGGACGACCCGGCGGTGGTGGCCGAACGGTCCTGACGCGCCCCCGGGACACGCGGGCTACCCGCGCGCGAGCCTCCGCTCGAGTTCCGCGCGGTCGGCGACGAACCACATCTGGGTGCCGCGGTTCGCCTCCCGCACGAAGTCGCGCAGGGCGTCGCTTTCCGCCACGTGGGAGGCGATGTCGCCGACGATCACCAGGCGGACCCGGTAGGTGACGAACTTCTGCACCACGTCCCCGGCGACGCCCGAGCGCAGGGCGAAGAACTCGTCGGCCACCCGGTCGACGGGGACGGCCACCACCTCCGCCTGACAGCCCATGGCATCGCCGATCAGATCGAGGGCGGTGTCACCGCCGCTCAGCTTCCGGCCGTCCCGGTCGCACACGAGGACGGGAACACCGTGCCAGGTCATGAGCTCGTCAGCTGCCATGACATGATCGTATGTCAGTTTCCCACCGGTGTTCCGGCGGCCTCGCAACCTCACCGCTCGATTACGAATCGCCCAACTTCTGGTGTCCGGACGTTGAGCAGGCAACGATGAGGGCATGACACCGGCGCAGCGAGCCATGGAGCGACTGCTCACCTGGTCCGATCTCACGGCCTGTCCGGCCGGTTGCGGCACGGGGCAGGCGCTCCGCACCGCCCGTGCGGAGATCGTCCACTTCCACTCCGCGCGGGACGTGGACCTCCACCTCACCCGTCGCGCCATCCAGCGCTTCCACTACGACCTGGGCGGGTCGAGCGCGATACAAGTGGTCCCGAATTCGGACTGGGTGACGGTGCATCTGGACTGCGCCACGGATGTGGACCTGCTGCTGAGTCTGGTGAGCGTCGCCCTCAAGGCGCACCAGAACAGATCTCCGTCCGCGCTGCCGGCACCGGCGGGGTGCAACTTCCACCGCGTCACCGTGCTGCCGCGGGACGCGGTCACCGACCGCTGAACCGCGCCCGGCACGGTGGCCTCACGGCCGCAGACCGCCGACGATGTCGGCGGTCGCCGTGAGGCCGCTGTGGATCGTGGGCGCGATGCTCGTGCTGGCCAGGTAGAACCCGAGCAGCAGACAGACCAGCGCGTGGGAGATCTTCAGCCCGCCGTTGCGCAGGAAGATCACCGCAAGGACCGAGAGCAGCAGCACCACAGAGATGGAAATGGCCATCGTCAACCTCCTCCGCCACATCCTTTTCGCGGCGTTCGGCCGCAAGTGTGGCGTAGCGGAGGGTTCATCCGGGCGGCTGACCTATCCTCCGAACGTGTGGTGTCACGCCCTCCGGTGGGCGTCGAGGAAGGATTCCAGGCCCGCGAGGTCGTCCGTGTTGAGGTGGTCGACGTCCGCCGCCACCAGTTCGCCCCAGAGCGCGTCGCGGGCGGGGCCCGGCAGGTCGGGGGTGGCCCAGAACCGCACCCGCTGCCCGCGCGCGTGGGCGGTGCCCACGATGTCGCGCAGTTTCCGGCGCTCGGCGTCGGGGAAGGCGCCGACGCCCCGCCAGGTGAAGTTGAGCGTCCAGTTGTCACTGATCAGCGGGACGAAGGAGGCCGGTGCGGTGCTGCCGAGGTCGGTGAGCCGGCCATCGTAGAAGGCACGGCGGACCCTCTGGGCCTCCATGGGGGCACGGGCCGCGCGGTCGCCGGAGACGACGGCGGTGACCGGTCCGGGCAGCACCCTGCCGTGGGCACAGGTGGTGAACAGGTGCCGGTAGCGGCGCAGATGGCGGTCGAGTTCGAGATAGGTGGAGGCGCCCTCGGTCTTGATGTCGATCAGCAGCTGGAGCGGCCTGCGCTGTCCGCGGTACACCGAGCCGCGGTGGGCGCGGACCCGGGCGGTGAGCGGGTCGAGGTAGAGGGACTCCAGGGTGCGGGACGGGTCGAGGTCCTCGGGGTCGTGAGCGACCAGGAGTTGGCCGCCGACCAGGTAGATGTCGGCCTCGACGCTGCCGAAGCGGTGGTCGAGTGCGTCGAGGAGGGGGCGGGGGTGCTCGTAGTCGTTGTGGGCGTGGGCTCGCCACAACGGGCTCGGGCGGCGCCGCTGTTCACCGGCCAGTGCCTGGGTCGCGGGGAGGGCGACCGAGCCGGCGAGGGCGGCGCCGAGGGTGGTGAGGGCTCTGCGACGGGTGGTGAGGGCCATGCGCTGCCTTCCTGGAGGGACCGTACGGGACCTCAGTGAGTATGAGGTCCGCAGGTGCCCAAGGGGCACGGCCGTGCGGGGAGTTGGCCGATCCGCCGTCGGTCGTTCACTTCACCGGGCCGGGCGCACGGAGAAGCCCGCCCCCAGGGGGACGGGCTTCTCCCGTTGTCCGGCCGGTCAGGGCGCTCTCAGGTCGACCAGTTCCGCCAGTGCCTCGCGGTGGGCGCCCGCCGTGCCGTAGGCGATCGAGTCGGCCTTGGCCCGCTTGAGGTGGAGGTGCACCGGGTGTTCCCAGGTCATGCCGATGCCGCCGTGCAGTTGCAGCGCCTCCTCGGCGGCCCGGACCGCGACGGGCGCGGCATAGGCCTGGGCGACGGTGACCGCCACGTCGGCGTCCTCGCCGGTGGCGAGCGCGTCGGCGGCGTTGCGGGCGGCCGCGCGGAGACTGACGACCTCCAGCCACAGCTGGGCGAGCCGGTGCTTGAGCGCCTGGAAGCCGCCGACGGGGCGGTTGAACTGCGTGCGGTCCTTCAGGTGGCGGACGGTCTCCGTCAACGACCAGTCAGCGGAGCCGAGTTGTTCGGAGGCGAGCAGTCCGGCACCGGCCCGCAGGGCGCGGCGTACCGCGGGCTCCGCGTCGCCCAGCCGGCGCCCCGGGGCGCCGTCGAGGACGACCGTCGCCACCGGCCGGGTCAGGTCCAGGGAGACCTGGGGGACGACCGTGACGGCGGCGGCGTCGACCGCGTACAGACCGCCGTCGTCGGCGGGCACCAGCAGCACATCGGCGACGGCGGCGTCCGCGATGCCGGTCAGCTCGCCGTGCAGGCCGCCGTTCTCGAGCCGTACGGCCTTGTGGGCGCCGCCGGCCGGGACGTTCAGGGCGACGGCGAGCGCCCCGATCACCGTGGCGGACGCCAGCTGGGACAGCAGGTCGTCGGCCCCGCACTCCAGCACGGCCTCGGTGGCGACGACCGCGCTGGTCAGATACGGGACGGGCGCGACCGCCCGTCCCAGCTCCTCCAGCACGACGGCGGCTTCCCGATGCGTGGCGCCCTGCCCGTCCAGCTCCTCCGGGATCAGCAGGCCCGCGAGACCCATTCCGCCGGCGAGCGCCTTCCACAGCGCGATGTCGTGCGGGGCGTCCGACTCGGTACGGGCGATCACGCCCGCCGCGTCGCAGTGGTCGGTGAGCAGGTCCCGGACGGCGGCGCGCAGCGCCTCTTCCTCCTCCGAGTACAGCAGGTCGGGCTGTGTGCTCATCGGGCCAGGTCCTTCCACGCGACGTCCTTGTCGGTGCGCGGCTCGGCCGGCAGGCCCAGCACGCGCTCGGCGACGATGTTCAGCAGGACCTCGCTGGTCCCGCCCTCGATGCTGTTGCCCTTGGAGCGGAGGTACCGGTAGCCGGCGTCGCGCCCGGTGAAGTCGACCAGTTCGGGCCGGCGCATGGTCCAGTCGTCGTACAACAGGCCCTCTTCGCCGCGCAGTTCCACTTCCAGGCCGCTGATCTCCTGGTTGAGGCGGGCGAAGGCGAGCTTCATGCCGGCGCCCTCGGGGCCCGGTTGCCCGGCGACGAGCTGCTGGCGCAGGCGTTCGCCGGTGAGCCGGGCGACCTCCGCGTCGACCCAGAGCTTCAGCAGCCGCTGGTGCAGGTCGTGGGTGCGCAGTTCGGGCCGGTCGCGCCAGGTCTTCGAGACCGGCCCGATCATGCCGCCTTCACGGGGCAGCCGCATGCCGCCGATGGCGACGCGTTCGTTGTTCAGGGTGGTCTGCGCGACCCGCCAGCCGTCGCCGACCTCGCCGAGGCGGTGGGCGTCGGGGATGCGGACGCCGGTGAGGAAGACCTCGTTGAACTCGGCCTCGCCGGTGATCTGGCGCAGTGGCCGCACCTCGACACCGGGGTCGGTCATGTCGCACACGAAGTACGTGATGCCCCGGTGCTTGGGCACGTCCGGGTCGGTGCGGGCGATGAGGATGGCCCAGCGGGCGAGGTGGGCGCTGGACGTCCACACCTTCTGCCCGTCGACCACCCAGTCCTCGCCCTCACGGACGGCGCGCGTACCGAGGGCGGCCAGGTCCGATCCGGCGCCCGGCTCGCTGAAGAGCTGGCACCAGACCTCCTCGCCGGTCCACAGGGGCCTCAGGAAGCGCCGCTTCTGTTCCTCGGTGCCGTACTGCAGGATCGTCGGCGCGGCCATGCCCAGGCCGATGCCGATGCGGCGCGGGTCGTTGTCGGGCGCCCCGGCGGCCTCCAGTTCGGCGTCCACGACGGCCTGGAGCGAGCGCGGGAGACCGAGTCCGCCGAGCCCCTCGGGGAAGTGCACCCAGGCGAGCCCGGCGTCGAAGCGGGCGCGCAGGAAGTCCAGGCGCTCCGTGCCGGCGGGGGGATGCGCGGCCAGGAACTCCCGGGTGCGGCGGCGCAGTTCGGCGGCGTCGGTCATGCGGCGGCTCCGTTCTCCGGCGAGGGCAGCACGGCGACGCGCCCGGTGGTGGCACCGTCCGCGACCCGCTGCACGGCGTCGGCGGCCCCGGCGAGCGGCACGCGCTCGCTCACCAGCGGCTTGATCGCGCCCCGCGCGGCGAGTTCGGTGAGCTGTTCGTGGCAGTGCTGGACCAGCTTGGGGTTCTTGGTGTTGTACAGGCCCCAGTGCAGGCCGAGGATCGCGTAGTTCTTGACGAGGGCGTGGTTCAGGGCGGGGCTCGGGATGGTTCCGCTCGCGAAGCCGACGACGACGATCCGGCCCTCGAAGGCGACGGCCTTGGCGGACTGGGCGTAGGCCGGGCCGCCGACGGGGTCGTAGACCACGTCGGCGCCCCGGCCGCCGGTGGCCTCCTTGACCGCGGCGACGACGTCCTGCTCGCGCCGGTCGATCACCACGTCGCAGCCCAGTTCACGGGCGACGGACGCCTTCGCGGCGCCACCGACCACACCGATGACGGTGGCGCCCGCCGCCTTGCCGAGCTGCACGGCCGCGCTGCCGACCCCTCCCGCGGCGGCGTGGACGAGCAGGGTCTCGCCGGCCTCCAGGCGGGCCCTGCGGTGCAGGCCGAACCAGCCGGTCTGGTAGCCGATGTGCAGGGCGGCGGCCTCGGCGTCGTCCAGCGCGTCCGGCGCGGGCAGCAGCGCGGCGGCGTCCGCGACGGCGTACTCGGCGAAGCCGCCGTGGGGCAGCGCGGGGTTGGCGATCACCCGGCGCCCGTCCTCGGTCTCGCCGCAGACCTCCACCCCCGGGGTGAACGGCAGCGGCGGCCTGACCTGGTACTGGCCCCGGCACATCAGCGCGTCCGGGAAGTTGACGTTGGCGGCACGCACCTTCAGCAGGACCTGCCCGTCACCGGGCACCGGCCGCACCACTTCCGCGAGGCGCATCACCTCGCCCGGCTCGCCGAGCTCGTGCACTTGCCATGCCTGCATGCGGGGCCTCCACGGGAGCGTGAACGTCGTGTTCGCCTGACCGGGTCCCTCGCATACTAAGCGGTCGCTTGCCCCCTGGGAAGAGACATGGGGAAGGGGCACCCGAAGGGACACCGGAAAGGGAACGCCCCCGTCCGTCACGCCCGCCTAGGCCGCGCCCGTACGTGCATCCGCTCCCCCTGCGGCCCGAACAGGCTGAGGAACTCCACGGGCCCCTCCCCCGTCGACCCGAACCAGTGCGGCACACGCGTGTCGAACTCGGCCGCCTCCCCCGCCGCCAGCACCACGTCGTGCTCGCCGAGCACCAGCCGCAGCTTCCCGGAGAGCACGTACAGCCACTCGTAGCCTTCGTGGGTGCGCGGTTCGGGTTCGAGCCTCCGCTTCGGCTCCAGCACCTTGTACGCCTGGAGGCCACCGGGCTGGCGGGTGAGCGGCCAGTGGGTGCGGCCGTGGCGCCGGATCGGCTCGGACGCGCGGATGCGCGGATCACCGACCGGCGGCGCGCCGACCAGTTCGTCCAGCGGCACCTGGTGGGCCTGCGCGATCGGCAGCAGCAGCTCCAGACTGGGTTTGCGCAGTCCGGACTCCAGCCGGGAGAGGGTGCTCACGGAGATGCCGGTCGCCTCGGACAGCGCCGCGAGGGTCACCTCCCGCTCCTTCCTGATCCGCCGCAGCCGGGGGCCCACTTCCGCGAGAACGTCGTCCGTAGTCATACGGATATTGCAGGTTCGGCAAAGACGTTTGTCAATGCGGCAGTGCCTGGGCGACTGTCGTGGCGGAGGTGGTCACGATGAACGAGACATTCGGAAGCGGGACGTACGACGTGGTCGTCGTCGGCGGCGGAGCGGCGGGACTGTCCGCCGCGCTGGTGCTCGGCCGGGCCCGGCACCGCACGCTGGTCGTCGACGCGGGCGAGCCGCGCAACGCGCCCTCGTCGCACATGCAGGGCTATCTGTCCCGGGACGGGATGGCACCGGCCGAGTTCCTGGCGCTGGGCCGGGAGGAGATCGCGCGCTACGGCGTGGAGCTCGTCCGGGACCGGGTCACGGACGTCACCAGGGACGGGGACTTCACCGTCGCCCTCGACGCCGGACCGGCCGTACGGGCCCGGCGGCTGGTCGTCGCCACCGGGCTGAAGGACGAGATGCCGGCGGTCCCCGGGGTCGCCGAGCGGTTCGGGCGGGACGTGCTGCACTGCCCGTTCTGCCACGGCTGGGAGGTGCGCGACGAGCCGTTCGGGGTGCTCGCGTCGAGCGCGATGAGCGTGCACCAGGCGCTGATGGTGTCCCAGTGGTCGAAGGACGTCACCTTCTTCCTCCACGAGGTCGCCGAGGAGGAACTGTCCGACCAGGACCTGCGCCGGCTGGCCGCCGCCGGGGTCGACGTGGTGCCCGGTGAGGTCGCGGAGCTGGTGGTCGAGGACGACCGGCTCACCGGGGTGCGGCTGGCCGACGGCACCACGCACGCCCGTTCCGTGCTGTTCGTCGGGCCGCGTCCGGTGCCGCGGACGGGCCTGCTGGAGCGGCTGGGCGCCGAGATGAACGAGACCCCCTTCGGCGCGTACCCGGTGGTCGACCCGACCGGCCTGACCACGGTGCCCGGGGTCTGGGCGGCGGGCAACGCGATCGGCTTCGCCGAGCAGGTGGTGCACGCGGCGAGCGGCGGTTACCGCGCGGCGGCCGCGATCGTCGGGGACCTGCTGATGACCGGCCTGGACGCCGCGGTGAACGGGTAGGTGCCGGACGGCGGGGGTGTGGAGCACCCGTCTCCGGAGCACTATGACTGCATGCTGCTGTCCCGGCTGGCCCGTGTGTCCCAGGAGGTCGCCGCCGCCCCGGCGCGGTCCCGGAAGATCGCCCTGCTCGCCGGGCTGTTCCGGGAGGCGGAGGCGGACGACGTGCCGGTCGTCATCCCGTATCTGGCCGGGCGGCTGCCGCAGGGCCGCATCGGGGTCGGCTGGAAGGTGCTGAGCCGTCCGGTCGCCCCCGCCGCCGAGCCGTCCCTGACGGTGCGCGAGGTCGACGCGCTGCTCACCGCGCTCGGCGAGGTGTCCGGTCCGGGCTCCCGGGCGGAGCGGGCCCGGCTGGTCGGCGAGCTGCTGGGCGCGGCCACCGAGGAGGAGCAGCGGTTCCTGTCCGGGCTGCTCACCGGCGAGGTCCGGCAGGGCGCCCTGGACGCGGTCGCGGTGGAGGGGCTGGCGCAGGCGACGGGGGCGCCGCCGGCCGATGTGCGGCGGGCGGTGATGCTGGCCGGCTCGCTCCAGGCGGTGGCCGGGGCGCTGCTGGCGGACGGTCCCGGGGCGCTGGAGCGGTTCCGGCTCACCGTGGGCCGTCCGGTGCTGCCGATGCTGGCGCACAGCGCCTCCTCGGTGGCCGAGGCGGTGGAGAAACTGGGGGCCTGCGCGGTCGAGGAGAAGCTGGACGGCATCCGCGTCCAGGTCCACCGCGACGGGGACACCGTGCGCGTGCACACCCGCACCCTCGACGACATCACCGACCGGCTGCCGGAAGTGACGGCGGCGGCCCGGGAGTTGCGGGGCGAGCGGTTCATCCTGGACGGGGAGGTCATCTCCTTCGGCGGGGACGGCAGGCCCCGTTCCTTCCAGGAGACCGCCGGACGGGTCGGCTCCCGGGCGGACGTGGCCACGGCCGCCCGGGAGGTCCCCGTCTCCCCCGTCTTCTTCGACGCCCTCTCCGTCGACGGCCGCGACCTGCTGGACCTGCCGTTCACCGAGCGCCACGCGGAACTGGCCCGGCTGGTCCCGGAGCCCATGCGGGTGCGCCGCACCCTGGTGTCGGGTCCCGGGGACCTGGGCGCGGCCGAGGAGTTCCTCGCCGAGACGCTGGAGCGCGGCCACGAGGGCGTCGTGGCCAAGGGGCTGGACGCCCCCTACAGCGCCGGCCGGCGCGGGGCGTCCTGGCTGAAGGTCAAGCCCGTCCACACGCTCGACCTGGTGGTGCTGGCCGCCGAGTGGGGCCACGGCCGCCGCACCGGGAAGCTCTCCAACCTGCACCTGGGCGCCCGCACCGCCGACGGCGGCTTCGCCATGCTCGGCAAGACCTTCAAGGGCCTGACCGACGCGATGCTGGCCTGGCAGACCGAACGGCTGCGGGAGCTGGCGGTCGACGAGAGCGGCTACGTCGTGACGGTGCGCCCCGAACTCGTCGTGGAGATCGCCTACGACGGCCTCCAGCGCTCCCCCCGCTACCCGGCCGGCGTCACCCTGCGCTTCGCCCGCGTGATCCGCTACCGCGAGGACAAGCGCCCCGAGGAGGCGGACACGGTGGAGACCCTGCTCGCCGCGCACCCCGAGGTGCGGCCGTGAAGGGCGCCCGGAGCGCCGGACTGCTGTTGTTCCGACACACAGGTCAGGGCCTCGAGGTGTTGCTCGGTCATATGGGTGGCCCGTTCTTCGCCCGGCGGGAGAGCGGGGCGTGGACCGTGCCGAAGGGCGAGTACGACCCCGGTGAGCCCGCCTGGGAGGCGGCGCGCCGCGAGTTCCGGGAGGAGCTGGGGCTGCCGCCGCCGGACGGGGAGGCGCTGCCGCTCGGGGAGGTCCGGCAGTCCGGCGGGAAGACCGTCACCGCATGGGCGGTGGAGGCGGACCTCGATCCGGCGGCGGTCGTCCCCGGCACCTTCGCGATGGAGTGGCCGCCGAGGTCGGGGCGGGTCCGGGAGTTCCCGGAGCTGGACCGGGTGGCGTGGTTCCCCCTGGAGCGGGCCCGCGAGGTGATCGTCGGCGCGCAGGCCGCGTTTCTCGACCGCCTGGCGGAGCACTCGCCCTGAGGAGACCTCCCGCGTTGCGCCGCCCACCACCGCGCGGGAAGGTCGGAAAGCACAGCCCGCCCCAGGGAGGTCAGCGATGCACATCGCCACGGTGAACCCGGCGAACGGCGAGACGGTCAAGACGTACCACCCCATGGACGAGGAGGAGATCGGGCACCGGATCCAGCTCGCGGAGGCCACGTTCCGTACGTACCGGACGACGACCTTCGCCGAGCGTGCCCGTCTGATGCACCGGGCCGCCGAGATCCTCGACGAGGACCGGGAGACCATCGGCCGGGTGATCACCATGGAAATGGGCAAGCCGGTCAAGCAGGCCCGCGCGGAGGCCGCGAAGTGCGCCAAGGCGATGCACTGGTACGCCGATCACGCGGCGGAGCTCCTCGCCGACGAGGAACCCGACGCCTCCGACGTGAAGGACTCCGGCGCCTCCCGCGTCCTGGTGCGCTACCGGCCGCTGGGTCCGGTGCTCGCCGTGATGCCGTGGAACTTCCCGCTGTGGCAGGTGGTGCGGTTCGCCGCACCCGCGCTGATGGCGGGCAACGTGGGACTGCTCAAGCACGCCTCGAACGTGCCGCAGACCGCCCTGTACCTGGAGGACCTCTTCCACCGCGCGGGCTTCACCGAGGGCTGCTTCCAGACGCTGCTCGTCGGCTCCGCCGCGGTCGACGACATCCTGCGGGACGAGCGGGTGAAGGCGGCCACCCTCACCGGGAGCGAGCCCGCGGGCCGCGCGGTCGCCGCCACCTCCGGGGAGATGATCAAGAAGACGGTGCTGGAGCTGGGCGGCAGCGACCCGTACGTGGTGATGCCCTCCGCCGACCTGGACCGGGCCGCCGAGGTGGCGGTCACCGCGCGGACGCAGAACACGGGGCAGTCCTGCATCGCCGCCAAGCGGTTCATCGTGCACACGGACGTCTACGACGCCTTCGCCGAGCGTTTCGTCGCGGGCATGAGGGCGCTGAAGGTCGGTGACCCGATGGACGAGGAGACCGACGTCGGCCCGCTCTCCAGCGAACGGGGCCGGGACGACCTGGAGGAGCTGGTCGACGACGCCGTCCGCGCGGGCGCCACCGTGCTGTGCGGCGGCGAGCGCCCCGACGGGCCCGGCTGGTTCTACCCGCCGACCGTCCTGGCCGGCATCGGCCGGGAGATGCGCATCCACCGTGAGGAGGCCTTCGGCCCGGTCGCCACGCTCTACCGCGCGGCGGACGTCGACGAGGCGGTCCTGATCGCCAACGACACCGACTTCGGGCTGAGCTCCAACGTCTGGACCCGCGACGAGGCCGAGGTCGACCGGTTCGTACGGGACCTGGAGGCGGGAAGCGTGTACGTGAACGGGATGACGGCGTCCCATCCGGCGTTCCCCTTCGGCGGGGTCAAGCGGTCGGGGTACGGGCGTGAGCTGTCCGGGCACGGAATCCGCGAGTTCTGCAACATCACGACGGTTTGGCAGGGTGCGTGATGTCCGCGCGGCTACGATCCCGACTGTGAACCGCGAAGTGACTCTGCCTCTGATCGTCGACGACCGCGGGACCTTGCAGGTGGCCGCCGCCGATGTCAGCAAGCTGCTGCGTACGGTGGGCGGGCGGTGGGTCCGGCTCGTCGAGGCGGGGGAGGACGGGCTCGACGAGGACACGGTGGCCGCACTGACCATCGAGCTGGCGAAGCTCGCCGATCGGATCGACGTCGCGTGCATCGCCCACAGCAGCGGGGGTGCGCCGTAGCACGCGGGGTTCATTGCCGGGAGCGGGCAGCGGGTGGCTTGTCGCGCAGTTCCCCGCGCCCCTGCCCGTGCTGTCCCAACGTCGACCAGAACATCGCCTCGTACGCCTGGAGCAAGCGGGCATACGCATGTGCGCCGTTCTCGTCGAGGCGCCCCTCGTCCAGGGCGGTCCGGACTGCCTCCGTGGCGGCCTCGTCCAGGGCCGGGGCCGGTTCGGCGAAGAAGTCGAAGAAGGCGCAGGCCTCGTCGGTGAAACCGTAGTGGGTGCGCAGGGACTTCGCGATCGTCGCGCAGTAGCCGCCCCAGGCGGAGAAGTTCGCCGTCAGGGCCAGGACCACGTCCGGCGGTTCGGCGTTCAGGGCCAGCCAGGCGACGTACGCGGGGTAGGCCTGGCAGCCCGGCAGGGGCTCGTACGCGTCCGCCCGCTCCTCGTCCACGCCGCACGCGGCCGTGAACGTCCTCAGGTGTTCCGCCGCCAGTGCCTCGCCCTCGGCCAGGGCGGTGAAGTACGCGGCCGACCGGGGGTCGGACCGCTCCGCCAGGTGCAGGAAGGCTCGGCGGTCCGCCGGGATCACCCAGCGCTGTTCCAGGGCCAGCGTGGCCAGGACGGCCCGGTCGGCCTCGCCCCGGGCGATCAGGGGGACCAGGGGGTTGGCCCCCGGATCGGGGGCGAGTTCCCTGGTGGCCGTCTCCAGCAGTTCCCGGGCCGTGCGTGTCATCGCGTCCTCCGTCGCGTCGGTCACGCACGAGCCTTCCCCGGGATCGGGGCAGGGACAACCCGGCGGTGCCGTCCGCACCGCCGGGTCGTCCGGGTGGCCGTCTCAGCGGATGGGCATGCCCGACAGGGTCCGGGCGATCACCAGGCGCTGGATCTCGCTCGTGCCCTCGAAGATGGTGTAGATCGCTGCGTCGCGGTGCATGCGCTCCACCGGGTACTCGCGGGTGTAGCCGTTGCCGCCGAGGATCTGGATCGCCTGGGCGGTGACCTTCTTGGCCGTCTCGCTGGCGAACAGCTTGGACATCGAGCCCTCGGCCGCCGTGAACGGCTTGCCGTTGATCGCCATCCAGGAGGCGCGCCACACCAGGAGGCGGGCGGCGTCGATCTGCGTGCGCATGTCGGCGAGCTGGAAGGCGACGCCCTGGTTGTCGATGATCGGGCGGCCGAACTGCTCACGCGTGGTCGCGTAGTCGAGGGCGACCTCGTACGCCGCGCGGGCGGTGCCCACCGCCATGGCGCCGACGGCGGGGCGGGACGCCTCGAAGGTGGCCATCGCGGCGTTCTTCACCCGCTCACCGCCCTGCTTCGCCTTCTCGCGGGCGCGGGCGAGGCGCTCGTCCAGCTTCTCCTTGCCGCCGAGCAGGCAGGAGCCGGGGACGCGCACGTCGTCCAGGATGACCTCGGCGGTGTGCGAGGCGCGGATGCCGTGCTTCTTGAACTTCTGGCCCTGGGAGCAGCCGGGGGTGCCCGGCGGGATGATGAAGGAGGCGTGGCCCTTGGAGCCGAGGTCCGGGTCGACGACCGCGACCACGACGTGGACGTTGGCGATGCCGCCGTTGGTCGCCCAGGTCTTGGTGCCGTTGATCACCCACTCGTCCTTGGCCTCGTCGTACACCGCGCGGGTGCGCATCGAGGCCACGTCGGAGCCGGCGTCGGGCTCGGAGGAGCAGAACGCGGCGACCTTGACGTCGTTGGTGTCGCCGTACATCTGGGGGATCCAGGTGCCGATCTGCTCCTCGGTGCCGTTGGCGAGGACGCCGACCGCGGCCAGCCCGGTGCCGACGATCGACAGGGCGATGCCGGCGTCGCCCCAGAAGAGCTCCTCCATGGCCATCGGGATGCCGAGGCCGGTTGCGTCGAAGTACTGCTGGGCGTAGAAGTCCAGGGAGTAGATGCCGACCTTGGCGGCCTCCTGGATGACCGGCCAGGGAGTCTCCTCACGCTCGTCCCATTCGGCGGCCGCGGGGCGGATCACATCGGCGGCGAAGCCGTGCAGCCAGTCCCGGACCTCCTTCTGTTCGTCGTTGAGCTCCATGGTGAACTCGGCCATGTCCCCTCCAGCGGCACACATGCATGTTACTTGCGGTAACACCGAGTCTGTTACCGGTGGGTAGGAAAAGTCAACTCCCCAGGACCGGTCGGTATCCCGTTCGATGGCCGAGGCGCCGTCAGTGTTAGTTTGCGCAGGCGTCACCGAATCAGCACGGGTGGGGAGAGCTCATGAACACCACACAGCGGACCGATCAGCAGCGGTCCGCCGACCGACGCCGGCGCGAGCTGCTGGAGGCCGCCGACCGGGTGGTGCTGCGCGACGGCCCGGGGGCCTCGATGAACGCGATCGCCGCCGAGGCCGGCATCACCAAGCCGATCCTCTACCGGCACTTCGGTGACAAGGGAGGACTCTACGCCGCCCTGGCCAAGCGGCACACCGACGCCCTGCTGGACTCGCTGCGGGCCGCGCTGGACGCCCCGGCGGACCGGCGCGAACGGGTCGAGGCCACCCTGGACACCTATCTCTCGGCGATCGAGGCGCGGCCCCAGGTGTACCGGTTCCTGATGCACCCGGCGGAGGAGTCGCAGAGCGACCAGGGCTTCGACGTCGGCAAGCACTCGGCGCCGCTGCTGCGCCGGATGGGCGAGGAACTGGCCCAGGTCATCGGGGACCGGCTGGACCTCGGACCGGACGGCCGGCAGCTGGCCCGGGTGTGGGGCCACGGCATCGTCGGCATGATGCACGCGGCGGGCGACTGGTGGCTCGGCGAACGGCCCTGCTCGCGGGCGGAGCTGGTGCGGAGCCTGGCCGATCTGCTGTGGGGGCGGCTGGCGGCCGCGGGCGACAAGGTGGGAGGCCCGGGGTTCTGACCGTCGCGGACCGGGTGCGGGCGCGTCCGCGGCCGGGCGCGCGCGAGCGGCAACGCCGCACATCGACGCGGCCCCCCGCTCCTGGGGGTTCAGTCCCCCCGGCGCCAAGGGGCCCGGGCCACCTGCCGCATCAGTTTCCGGTGCCGCCACCCCGTCAGACGGTCGGCGTAGACCCGGCCCTCCAGGTGGTCGCACTCGTGCTGCAGGCACCGGGCGAAGAATCCGGTGCCGTGGACGGTGACCGGTTCGCCGGTCACCGTGAAGCCCTCGACGACCGCGTGGTCGTACCGCTCGGTGCCCGCCTCCAGGCCGGGCAGGGACAGACAGCCCTCGGGGCCGCGCACCACCACCCCGTCCGTCTCGACCAGCCTCGGGTTCACCACGTGGCCCAGGTGGCGGACGTCCTCGTCGTCCGGGCAGTCGTAGACGAACACCCTGAGCGGCTCGCCGATCTGGTTGGCGGCCAGGCCCACGCCCTGCGCCGCGTACATCGTGGCGAACAGATCGTCCACCAGACGGGCGAGTTCCGGGCCGAAGTCCGTGACCTCCCGGCAGGGCGCGTGCAGCACCGGGTCGCCGAGCAGGGTGAGGGGCCGCACACGTCCGTGGACGCCGGGGATGGAGCCTTGTCGCATGCCTGTCAGAGTACGGTCCTTCCAGCAGCGCCCGTCTCACGATGGTGCCGCGGTTCTGGAGTGCGAATGGATCTCGATAGGCTGAGGTCTCACCACGTGGCCGTCAGGCACAGACGCGGCGCGTACGCAAGGAGGATCGAGAACTGATGGCAGGCAACTCGGACCCGCTCACGCCGCGGGCCAAGCTGGCCGTGACCGCGGGCAAGGCGGTCGCGGCGGCATCCCGCGCCGCCGGGCGCGGCAGCGGTTCGGTGATCGGCGGCCGGGTGGCACTCAAGCTCGACCCCGATCTCCTCGCCCGGCTCGCGCAGAACCTGGACTGCGTCCTGGTCTCGGCGACCAACGGCAAGACCACCACCACCCGGCTCATCGCCGAGGCGCTGCGGGCCGCGGGGCCCGTCGTCTCCAACGCGCTCGGCGCCAACATGCCGGCCGGCATCACCTCGGCGCTGGCCGGCGGCTCGGACGCCAAGTTCGGCGTCATCGAGGTCGACGAGAAGTACCTCGCGGGCGTCGCCCGGGACACCGATCCCAAGTGCATCGCACTGCTCAACCTCTCCCGCGACCAGCTGGACCGCGCCGCCGAGACCCGCATGCTCGCGGAGAACTGGCGCGAGGGCCTGGCCGGCTCCAAGGCCGTGATCGTCGCCAACGCCGACGACCCGCTGGTGGTGTGGGCCGCGTCCTCCTCCCCCAACGTGATCTGGGTCGCCGCCGGCCAGATGTGGAAGGACGACGCCTGGTCCTGCCCGTCCTGCGGCGGTGTGATGCAGCGCCCGGGCGACGACTGGTTCTGCGGCGAGTGCGGCTTCCGGCGGCCCACCCCGAGCTGGGCGCTCTCCGGCGACCACGTACTCGACCCGCACGGCTCCGCCTGGCCGATCCACCTCCAGCTGCCGGGCCGCGCCAACAAGGCCAACGCCGCGAGCTCCGCGGCCGTCGCCGCCGTCTTCGGGGTGCCGCCGCAGGTCGCCCTGGAGCGCATGTACCAGGTGCAGGCCGTGGCCGGCCGCTACGACGTCGTGCAGTTCGAGGGCCGTGATCTGCGCCTGCTGCTCGCCAAGAACCCCGCGGGCTGGCTGGAGACGTTCTCGCTGATCGACCCGCCGCCCACGCCGGTGATCCTCTCGGTGAACGCGCGCTCCGCCGACGGCACCGACACCTCCTGGCTGTGGGACGTCGACTACACCCGGCTGACCGGCCACCCGATCTGCGTCGTCGGCGACCGGAAGCTGGACCTCGCGGTGCGCCTGGAGGTCGCGAACCAGCAGTTCCAGGTCTGTGACAACCTCGACCAGGCGGTGCAGCTGTGCCCGCCGGGCCGGATCGAGGTCATCGCCAACTACACCGCGTTCCAGGACCTGCGCCGCCGCGTCGGCAACTGACCAACGACACCCCAGGGGACTTGAAGTGAGCGACAACCAGCTGCGGGTCGTGTGGATCTACCCGGACCTGCTCAGCACCTACGGCGACCAGGGCAACGTCCTCGTCGTGGAGCGCCGGGCGCGGCAGCGCGGCCTGGACGTGGCGCGGCTCGACGTGCGCAGCGACCAGCCGATCCCGACCTCCGGCGACATCTACCTGATCGGCGGCGGCGAGGACCGTCCGCAGCGGCTGGCCGCCGAGCGGCTGCGCCGGGACGGCGGTCTGCACCGGGCGGTGGGCAACGGCGCGATCGTCTTCTCGGTCTGCGCCGGCTACCAGATCCTCGGCCACGAGTTCATCAACGACCTCGGCCAGCGCGAGCCCGGTCTCGGCCTGCTCGACGTGGTCTCGGTACGCGGCGAGGGCGCCCGGTGCGTGGGCGACGTGCTGGGGGACGTCAACCCGCAGCTGGGGCTGCCCCCGCTGACCGGGTTCGAGAACCACCAGGGCGTCACCCACCTGGGCCCCACGGCCCGCCCGCTCGCCCAGGTGCGCTTCGGCAACGGCAACGGCACCGGGGACGGCACGGAGGGCGCGTTCAACGAGACCGTCTTCGGCACGTACATGCACGGTCCGGTGCTGGCCCGCAATCCGCAGATCGCGGACCTGCTGCTGAAGCTGGCGCTCGACGTCAACGCGCTGCCGCCGACCGACGACCGGTGGTACGAGGCGCTGCGCAACGAGCGCATCTCGGCGGCGCAGCAGCCCGCCTGAGAAGGTCCGCGGACCGCGGCACCCGGGCGCCGGACGGGCGTGAACGGCCCGTCTGACGGCTGGTCCGCACAGGTGAGCGGGGTCGTCCAGCAGGCGGACGGCAGGTGCGGCCCCGCCCCCCGAAACCGCTAGGGTGACAGGGATCGAGCCGGACAACGCGGTCCGGTCCCGGCCCACATCGAGAAGGTTGTTTCGGGCTATGCGCATTGGTGTCCTCACGTCCGGCGGCGACTGCCCCGGCCTGAACGCCGTCATCCGGTCCGTCGTGCACCGTGCCGTCGTCGACCACGGCGACGAGGTCATCGGCTTCCGGGACGGCTGGAAGGGCCTCCTGGAGTGCGACTACCTCAAGCTCGACCTCGACGCGGTGAGCGGCATCCTCGCTCTCGGCGGCACCGTCCTCGGCTCCTCCCGGGTGCGCCCCGAGCATCTGCGGGACGGCGTGGAGCGGGCCAAGGGGCACGTCCGGGAACTCGGCCTCGACGCGATCATCCCGATCGGCGGCGAGGGCACGCTGAAGGCGGCCCGGCTGCTGTCGGACAACGGGCTGCCGATAGTGGGCGTGCCGAAGACCATCGACAACGACATCGCCGTCACCGACGTCACCTTCGGCTTCGACACGGCCGTCGGCGTGGCGACCGAGGCCCTGGACCGGCTGAAGACCACCGCCGAGTCGCACCAGCGGGTGCTGATCGTCGAGGTCATGGGCCGGCACACGGGCTGGATCGCGCTGCACTCCGGCATGGCGGCCGGCGCGCACGCCGTCGTCGTACCCGAACGGCCCTTCGACATCGACGAGCTGACCGCGAAGGTCGGCGAGCGGTTCGCGGCCGGCAAGCGGTTCGCGATCGTGGTCGCCGCGGAGGGGGCCAAGCCGAAGGCCGGGACCATGGACTTCGACGAGGGCGGCAAGGACGTCTACGGCCACGAGCGGTTCGCCGGGATCGCCCGGCAGCTCTCCCTGGAGCTGGAGTCTCGGCTCGGCAAGGAGGCGCGGCCGGTGATCCTCGGGCACGTGCAGCGGGGCGGGACGCCCACGGCGTACGACCGGGTGCTGGCCACGCGGTTCGGGTGGCACGCGGTGGAGGCGGTGCACCGCGGGGAGTTCGGGCGGATGACCGCGCTGCGGGGGACGGACATCGTGATGGTTTCGCTCGCTGAGGCGGTCGAGACGCTGAAGACCGTGCCGGAATCGCGGTACGAGGAGGCGGAGTGCGTGCTGTGAGTCTGCGGCGCCGGTAAGAGCTCGGTCTGCTGCGGTTCGTTACGGACTGCGGGCCGTCCGCGGTTTCTCGCGCCCACGCGGCGGAGCCGCATGTCGATACAGCCCCGCGCCCCTTCAGGGCGCTTGCCGCCCCCGGTGACGATGATCGCCGGGGGCGGTTCTACCCTGGTGCGGACGGATTGCGTACAACCTGCACGAAACAGGAGCCGGTGGATGGATCACAGCGGGCACGGCATGACCATGGATCTGCCGCCGTTCACGCTGGGGCGAGGGCTCGCCTGGTCGGCGGATTCCTTCTTCCTCGTCGCCTGTCTGCTGGGGCTGGCGCTGTACGGCTGGGGCGTGGTCCGTCTGGTGCGGCGCGGTGACAAGTGGCCGGTGGGACGGACCGTCGGGTTCGTCACCGGTGTGCTGAGCATCGGGCTCATGATGTGCACCAGGCTGAACGACTACGGCATGGTCATGTTCAGCGTGCACATGGTGCAGCACATGGTGATCAGCATGGTGTCGCCGATCCTGATCCTGCTCGGCGCTCCGATCACCCTCGCCCTGCGCGCGCTGCCGCCGGCCGGGCGGGGCCGCAAGGGGCCGCGCGAGCTGCTGCTGATGCTGCTGCACAGCCGCTACATGCGGGTCGTCACCCACCCGGTGTTCACCATCCCCCTGTTCATCGCCAGCCTGTACGGCCTGTACTTCACCCCGCTGTTCGACTTCCTGATGGGCTCCAGGGTGGGGCACATCGCGATGATGGTGCACTTCCTCGCCGTCGGCCTGGTCTTCTTCTGGCCGATCATGGGTGTGGACCCGGGTCCGCACCGGCCGGGGTACCTGATGCGGATGCTGGAGCTGTTCGCGGGCATGCCGTTCCACGCGTTCTTCGGCATCGCGTTGATGATGGCGTCGTCCCCGATGGTCACGACGTTCGAGAATCCGCCCGGCTCGCTCGGCATCGACGCCCTGTCCGACCAGAACGCGGCCGGCGGCATCGCGTGGGCGTTCAGCGAAGTCCCCTCCGTGCTGGTACTGCTCGCGCTGCTGTTCCAGTGGTACGCCTCGGACCAGCGGCAGGCCAGGCGCAAGGACCGCGCCGCCGACCGGGACGGGGACAAGGAGCTCGAGGCGTACAACGCCTATCTGGCCTCACTGAGCGCACGCGGAAACTGAATTCACCGTCTCCCCGATCCCCTTGAACGGGGAATTTCCACCGGTAGCATGAATGCGTCAGGGGGGAACCGCCGGGGGGAGCGGTGATGGTACTTCGCACGTTCGTGCACAGGGCGGGAAAAACGGCGATTCGGAAGATCGCCGTCCTGTCGTTATTACTTCTTGTCGCCAGCGGGTGCGATTCGGCCACACCTTTGTTCGACGTGAAGGCGGTGGCCGCGGGGGCCGCCTCCCTCGCGCCGTTCTTCGACGAGCGCGGCGGACTCGGACGGGACGCCGACGTGCGGTCGCGGCCCGTCCACGGCGGTCTGCAGCAAGGGGACACGCCCGGCCTGTACGGGGGCACCGGCGAGGCGGCGATCTGCGACGTCGAGCGGTTGAAGCGGTATCTCGCCGAGCCGCGCAACGACCGCAAGGCACGGGCCTGGGCCGGGGTGCTGGATCTCCGTACGGATGAGATACCGGAGTATCTCGACCGGCTCACTCCTGTTCTCCTGCGTCACGACACTCTGGTGAAGAACCACGACTACGAAAAGGGAAAGGCTGTTCCCTTCAACGCGCTGCTCCAGGCGGGAATCGCGATTCTGGTCGACGAGCAGGGGCTGCCGGCGGTGAAGTGCTCGTGCGGAAATCCACTGCGGCCCTTCGAGGGGGACAAGAGCAGGATTTCCGTCTCCTTCGACGACGGAAACGAGAAGTGGAAGGGGTACGACCGTTCCGAGGTCGTGGTCGTACGGCCCGCTTCCCACAGGCTGGAGCGGATCGCCCTCGTCGATGTGGAGGATCCCGACCGGGGCATCGAGCGGCCCGTGGGGACGACGGGCGAGGAGGACACCGCCTTCGACACGAGGAAGCGGCAGGCGGTGCCGTCCCTCATCGGCACCACGTTCGGTGAGGCGAGCCGACGGCTGGCCGGGCGGGGGCTGGCGGTCGCGTACGACGGGGGGAAGGTGCCGCCGGACGGCGCGCGGGTCACGGCGTCCGATCCGGCCGCGGGGGCCGAGCTGCGGTTCGGGGCGCACGTCACGCTGAGCGTGACGGAGGACACGGGTGCGTCCGGTGGCGGGACCACTCCCCCGGGTCCGGAATCGTCGCGGGAGACGAAGGACCCCGGACCGCCGCCGCCGTCGCGGGAGTCGGAGGACCCCGGACCACCGCCGCCGTCATCGCCGTCCGCGCCGCCGTCGTCATCGCCGTCCTCCGGGCCGGCGGAATCCGAGCGGCCGGGGTCGCCGAGCGGGACGCCGGGGGACACGTCCACACCGGCCGGCTCCACTCCGCCGCCCCCGCCGAGCACCGGGGCCACCCCGCCCTCCACCCGCTCCACGCCCCCTCCGCCGTCCCCGGAGACTCCCGGGACCGGCTCCCCGCCTCCCGGCTCGACCGGATCGTCGCCGAGGACCACCGCCTCCTCGCCCCCGGCCGGCGACCCCGTCACGAGCGGCGCGCCCCCACCGCCGGCCGGCCGGCCCTCGAGCGGCGCTCCGGCCACGAGCGTGTCCGCCGCTCCCGAAGCACCCACCACGAGCGCCCCCGCTGAGCGCCCGCGTCGAACCCGGGAGTGACCGGATGCCCTCATCACCGACGTCGGGAGTGGGCCGGGTCATCGCCGGCCGCTATCTGCTGCTGCACCGGCTGGGCAGCGGCGGCATGGGGCACGTCTGGCTCGCCCACGACCAGAGACTCGCGTGCGAGGTCGCACTGAAGGAGGTCGTGTTCGGCGACCCGGCCGAGCCCGGCCAGGAGCGGGAGGCCCGGGTCGCCCGGGCCCGCGCGGAGGCCCGGCACGCCGCGGGTCTGCGCGGCCACCCCCACGTGGTGACCGTGCACGACGTGCTGGAACACGAAGGACTGCCGTGGATCGTCATGGAGTACGTGGCGGGCGCCGTCGACCTGCGGGAGCTGCTCGCCCGGGGCGGTCCGCTCGCCCCGGCCGAGTGCGCCCGGATCGGACTGGCCGTGCTGGACGCGCTGACCGCCGGGCACGAGCGGGGCGTGATGCACCGGGACGTGAAACCGGCGAACATCCTGCTGGCCCCGGACCGCACCGGATCGCCGTACGGGCGGGTGCTGCTCACCGACTACGGCATCTCCGTGCAGCCGGACACCGGGGAGACGCGGTACACGATGGCGTCCGCGCTGGTCGGCACGGCGGGCTATCTGGCGCCGGAGCGGGCCACCGGCGGTCCGCCCACCCCCGCGGCCGACCTGTTCTCGCTGGGCTGCACGCTCTACCACGCGGTGGAGGGGCACGGCCCCTTCGCGCGGGAGTCCCCGCTGGCGTCGGTCACCGCGGCGGTGCTGGAGGACCCGCACGCGCCGGTGCGGGCGGGCGCGCTGGAGCCGGTGCTGCGGGGGCTGCTCGCCAAGGACCCGGACCTGCGGGCGACGACGCGGGAGGTGGAGGCCGAGCTGGCGCGGATCGTGACGCCCCAGACGGAGACGTACGCGCGGACACAGACGGACCTCGGCTCCCAGCCGCCCTGGACCGCCTCCGCCCACCCGGCGCCCGGAGCGGCCGGCCGTGACCCGGTCGCCGGCGGGACCCGTCGGCGCTCCCGCCCGCACGCGCTGCGCGCGGCCCTCGCCGGAGGACTGGGCCTGGCGCTGGCGCTGGGCGGTGCCTGGTACGCGCTGGCCGACCGGGAGAACGGCGGCGGGACGGCGGTTCCGTACGGGGAGGCCGTCGGACTGGTCGAGCCGCTGAAGGCGGGCGACTGCGTGCTGACCGACTGGCCCGGCGGCGCCCGGTTCAGCGGAACGCCCCGGCTGACCCTCGACCCGACCTGTGCGGACCAGGCACCCGACGGGCAGGTCGTGGCCTTCGTCGAGGCCGCCTCGGACGAGGAGGCACGGGAGCGGGGCCCGGCCCTGTGCGAGGAGCGGACGCGGGAACTGCGCGGCCGGCTGGCCGACGTCCGCGGCCTGGCCGTCGTGCCGACGGCGGACGGGTTCGAGGCGGCCGGGGGGCGTACCGCCTGTCTGGTGCTGGGGGCGCACGGGCCGGTGTACGGGCCGCTCGGGGACCGGCGCCGCCCGGGGACGGCGTTCGCCGACACGGCGACGATGCAGCGGCGGGACTGCCTGGACGTGCGGTCCCGCCGGGAGGCGCGGCTGGTGTCGTGCGACGGGACGTACGACGAACAGGTGCTGGGGTTCACCCGGCTGGGCGAGGACGTCACGCTCGCCGAGGCGCGCACCGAGTCGGACGCGGCGTGCGCGCGCGAGGTGCCTCCGCGTGACTACGGCTTCGACCCGTCGGTGCACGAGGCCGGGTCGTGGACCAGTGAGGGGCCCTGGAAATCGGGCACACATGTCGTCGTGTGCACCGTGAGGAGGCAGAACGGGGGCACCATGGAGGGAGCCGAACCATGAGGAGGGTGTTGCGATGCCCGGTTCCACGAACGGTTCCACGTCGACGAAGACCATGGGAGTGCTCACCGTCGGCGGTCTGGTCGCCGTCACGGCGTACACGGTGGCGCTCGGCAGCAACGGCTGGCTGTGGTTCGGCTGGGTCGTCCTGGGACTGATCACCTTGGGAATGGTCGCCACCCGCAGCACCTGAGGGGTGCCGGGGCGGCCGGTCTCACTTCGGGGCGAGCCGCCCCGTCAGGTGCACGCCCGGCTGGTACTTCGGCAGCCGGACGGTGATCTTCATGCCCGCGCCGACGGCGGTCTCGATGACGAGGCCGTGGTCGTCGCCGTAGACCTGACGGAGCCGCTCGTCGACGTTGGAAAGGCCGATGCCGCCGGTGGGGCTGACCTCGCGGGCGAGGATGCGGCGCAGCAGGCCGGGGTCCATTCCGGCGCCGTCGTCCTCGATGACGACGAGGGCCTCGGCGCCGGCGTCCTGCGCGGTGATCTGGATGCGGCACGTGTCGGCCTTGCCCTCCAGACCGTGCTTGACGGCGTTCTCCACCAGCGGCTGGAGGCAGAGGAAGGGCAGCGCCACCGGCAGTACCTCGGGGGCGATCTGCAGGGTGACGGAGAGGCGGTCGCCGAAGCGCGCCCGCACCAGCGCCAGATAGTGGTCGATGGCGTGGAGTTCGTCGGCGAGGGTGGTGAAGTCGCCGTGCCGGCGGAACGAGTAGCGGGTGAAGTCGGCGAACTCCAGCAGCAGTTCGCGGGCCCGCTCGGGGTCGGTGCGCACGAACGAGGCGATCACGGCGAGCGAGTTGAAGATGAAGTGCGGGGAGATCTGCGCGCGCAGGGCCCTGATCTCGGCCTCGATGAGGCGGGTGCGGGACTGGTCGAGGTCGGCGAGTTCGAGCTGGACGGAGACCCAGCGGGCGACCTCTCCGGCGGCCCGGGCCAGGACCGCGGACTCGTGGGGGGCGCAGGCGACGAGCGCGCCGTGCACCCGGTCGTCCACGGTGAGCGGGGCCACCACGGCCCAGCGCACCTGACAGTCGGGGGTGTCGCAGGTGAGCGGGAAGGCCTCGCCGCGGCCGGTGTCGAGGGGGCCGGTGAGGCGTTCCATGATCTCGGCGCGGTGGTGGGCGCCGGTGCCGTCCCAGACGAGTACCTGGTCGCGGTCGGTGAGGCAGAGGGCGTCCGTGCCGAGCAGGGAGCGCAGTTTGCGGGCGGACTTGCCGGCGGTCTCCTCCGTCAGGCCGGCCCGCAGCGGGGGCGTGGCCAGGGAGGCGGTGTGCAGGGTCTCGAAGGTGGCGTGCTCGACGGGGGTGCCGAGGCCGGCGAGACCGGCGGGGCGGGCGGTGCGCCGGCCGATCCAGAACCCGGCGGCCAGCAGGGGCAGGACGGCGACGAGGAGACCGGCGAGGAAACCGCTCATGCGGACACCTCCGTACGGAGTTCCTCCGGCAGGTGGAAGCGGGCCAGCACCGCCGCCGTGCCGGGCGGCACCCGGCCGGGGGTGGCCAGGGACACCAGGATCATGGTGAGGAAGCCCAGCGGCACCGACCACAGCGCGGGCCAGGCGAGCAGGGCGTGCAGGGGGCCGTCGCCCGGGTAGCCGGCCATGGTCGCGGCGACGGCGGCGAACGCGGAGCCGCCGCCCACCAGCATCCCGGCCGCCGCGCCGGGCGGGGTCAGCCGGCGCCACCAGATGCCGAGGACGAGCAGCGGGCAGAACGACGAGGCGGAGACGGCGAAGGCGAGTCCCACGGCGTCGGCCACCGGCAGCCCGCCGACCAGGAGGCTCGCCCCGAGGGGGACGGCCATCGCGAGGACGGTGCCGAGCCGGAAGTGCCGTACGCCGCGTGCGGGGAGCACGTCCTGGGTGAGCACGCCGGCCACGGCCATGGTGAGCCCGGAGGCCGTCGACAGGAACGCGGCGAAGGCGCCCCCGGCGACCAGCGCCCCGAGGAGGTCGCCGCCCGTCCCGCCGATCATCCGGCCGGGCAGGAGCAGGACGGCGGCGTCCGCGTCGCCGGTGAGGGTGAGTTCGGGCGCGTAGAGACGGCCGAGGGCCCCGTAGACCGGGGGGAGGAGGTAGAAGGCGCCGACCAGGCCGAGGACCGCGACGGTGGCGCGGCGGGCGGCCACGCCGTGCGGGCTGGTGTAGAAGCGGACCACGACGTGGGGCAGACCCATGGTGCCGAAGAAGGTGGCGAGGATCAGCCCGTACGTGGCGTACAGCGGGCGTTCCTCGCGGGACTCGGCGCGGGAGGGCGACAGGGCGTCGTCGGCGCCGCGCCCGGCGGCGGGGACCTCGGCGCCCTCGGCGAAGGTGAGCCGGGTGCCGCCGTCGATGCGGTGGGTGCCGGCGGGCAGGCTCACTTCGGTGCCGTCGAGGTCGCGGCCGTCGACGGTGCCGTCCACCGTGACGGTGAGCGGCCGGTCGAGCCGGAGGTCGAGGGTGTCGTCGACGCGGACCACCCGCTGTTCGCGGAAGGCGGCCGGCTCGTCGAAGGCGTGGCTGGGGGCGCCGTCGCTCTGCCAGGCGGCGATCAGGAAGAGGGCGGGGACGAGCAGGGCGGTGAGTTTCAGCCAGTACTGGAAGGCCTGCACGAAGGTGATGCTGCGCATGCCTCCCGCGCCGACGATGACGGTCACCACCACGGCGACGATCACCCCGCCGAGCCAGTCGGGCGCTCCGGTGAGGACGGTCAGGGTGAGTCCCGCGCCCTGCAGCTGCGGCAGCAGGTACAGCCAGCCGACGCCGACGACGAAGGCGCCCGCGAGCCGTCGCACCGTCTGGGAGGCGAGCCGGGCCTCGGCGAAGTCGGGCAGGGTGTAGGCGCCGGAGCGGCGCAGCGGGGCGGCGACGAACAGCAGCAGCACCAGATAGCCGGCGGTGTAGCCGACCGGGTACCAGAGCATGTCCGGGCCCTGGACGAGGACGAGTCCGGCGATGCCCAGGAAGGAGGCGGCGGAGAGGTACTCGCCGCTGATGGCGGCCGCGTTGAGGCGGGGGCCGACGGTGCGGGAGGCGACGTAGAAGTCGGAGGTGGTGCGGGAGACGCGCAGGCCGAAGGCGCCGACGAGGACGGTCGCGAGGACGACGAGGGCGACGGCGGGCACGGCGTAGGTGGAGTTCACGGCGTGGGACGTCCCGGTCTCAGCGGTCCTCGACGAGCCGCACGAAGTCGCGTTCGTTGCGTTCGGCGCGGCGCACGTACCAGCGGGCGAGCAGGACCAGCGGGGGGTACAGCCCGAAGCCGAGCACCGCCCACTCCAGGCGGCGGGCGTCGGGGGCGGTGGCGAAGACCAGCGGGAGCGGGCCGATGAGCAGGGCGAGGACGGCGAACACGACGAGTCCGGTGCGCAGCTGGATGCGCATCAGGGAGCGGACGTAGGTGTGGCCGAGGGTGGTCTGCTCGTCGATCTCGGTGCGCGGGCGGTGGTGACCGGAGGAGCGGCGGGCGCGGCGGGGCGGGCCGGTGACGACCACGCGGCGTTCGGTCGGGTCCTGGGGCATGTGCGCTCCCCCTGCCTAGCTCGTGGTCCGGCGCATCAGCAGGTCCCGCAGCTCGCGGGCGTGCCGCCGGCTGACCTGGAGTTCCTCGGAGCCGATCAGGACGCTCACGGTGCCCGCGTCGAGCCGGAGTTCGCCGATGTGGCGCAGGGCGACCAGATGGCGGCGGTGGATGCGGACGAAGCCGCGGGAGCGCCAGCGCTCCTCCAGGGTGGAGATCGGGATCCGTACGAGGTGGCTGCCCCGGTCGGTGTGCAGGCGGGCGTAGTCGCCCTGGGCCTCGACGTGGGTGATGTCGTCGACGGCGACGAAGCGGGTCACGCCGCCGAGCTCGACGGGTATGTGGTCGGGGTCGGGTTCGTGCACGGGGATGCGCGGGGCGGTGGTGCCGCGCCGTGCGGCGGCGCGCAGTTCGACGACGCGGCGGACCGCCTCGGCCAGCCGTTCCTTGCGGACGGGTTTGAGGACGTAGTCGGCGGCCTTGAGGTCGAAGGCCTGGACGGCGAAGTCCTCGTGGGCGGTGACGAACACGACGAGCGGCGGCCGGGCGAACCCGGTGAGCAGCCGGGCGAGGTCGAGGCCGTCGAGGCCGGGCATCTGGATGTCGAGGAAGACGACGTCGATGGCCTCGGGTCCGTCGGGTCCCGACTCCAGGGCGCGGTTGATGCGGCGCAGCGCCTCGGTGGCGTCGCCGGCGCCCTCGGCGCTGCCGATGCGGGGGTCGGCGTTGAGCAGGTAGAGCAGTTCCTCCAGTGAGGGGCGTTCGTCGTCGACGGCCAGTGCGCGCAGCATGAAGGTGGAGTGTAGGGGGGTTTTCCACGTCTGGACATGCCCCGGACGTGGGCGTTCGCGCTGGATACAGTGCCCGCATGAACAGCAGGCCCGCCTCCTTCGACGAGCTCGACCGGAAGATCGTCACCGCGCTGATGGCGAACGCCAGGACGTCCTTCGCCGAGATCGGCGCGGCCGTCGGGCTGTCGTCGACGGCGGTCAAGCGCCGGGTGGACCGGCTGCGCGAGACCGGGGTGATCACCGGCTTCACGGCGACGGTGCGGCCGTCCGCGCTGGGCTGGCGCACCGAGGCGTACGTGGAGGTGTACTGCGAGGGGGCGGCGCCGCCCCGGCGGCTGGCGGAGGTGGTGCGCAACCATCCGGAGATCGCCGCGGCGATGACGGTGACCGGCGGCGCGGACGCGCTGCTGCACGTGCGGGCGCGGGACGTGCAGCACTTCGAGGAGGTGCTGGAGCGGATCCGCCAGGAGCCGTTCATCCGGAAGACGATCAGTGTGATGGTGCTGTCGCACCTGCTGCCGGACAGTCCTGAGGCAGGAGTGAGCCAGCCCGCCCCGGAGGGCGCATCAGACGTGCGCTGAACGGTGGAACCGCGCAGCGTTCCTGCGTGAACACGCAGCTCTTGTTCCTTGTCGTCCGTATCGCTCGCTTCCTACCGTGGTCTCACCCCCTGTCGAGACCGCGTGGAAGCGGAGGAACCCCTCTGTGGCCGACTCCCGTGTGGCGTCCCGGCGGCGATACCTCGTCTGCGAACCCAGACACTTCGCCGTGCGGTACGCGATCAACCCCTGGATGCATCCCGACCGTCCCGTCGACGTCTCCCTGGCGCAGCGCCAGTGGCGGACGCTGGTCGACGCCTACCGCGACCACGGTCATACCGTGGAGACCGTGAATCCGGAGCCCGCACTGCCCGACATGGTGTTCGCCGCGAACGCGGCGGTCGTCGTGGAGGGCCGCGTCTTCGGCTCCCTGTTCCTGGCGCCCGAGCGGCGCCCGGAGTCCGTGCCGTACGAGGCCTGGTTCAAGGCCGAGGGGTACGAGGTGCACCACCCCGAGTCGGTGTGCGAGGGCGAGGGCGATCTGGTGCCCGCCGGGCGCTGGATCCTCGCCGGCACCGGGTTCCGCACCACCCGCGAGGCGCACCGCGAGGTGCAGGAGTTCTTCGGGGTGCCGGTGATCGGCCTGACGCTGGTGGATCCGTACTTCTACCACCTGGACACGGCGCTGTTCGTGCTGGACGAGGAGAACGTCGCGTACTACCCGGAGGCGTTCTCGCCGGGCAGCCGCGAGGTGCTGGCCCGGCTGTACCCGGACGCGGTGCTCGCGACGCGTGAGGACGCGATGGCGTTCGGGCTGAACTCCGTCTCCGACGGACGCCATGTGTTCGTCTCTCCCGGGGCCACCGCCCTCGCCGCCCGGCTCGCCGACCGCGGCTACGTTCCCGTCCCCGTCGACCTGTCCGAGTTCCACAAGGCGGGCGGGGGCATCAAGTGCTGCACACAGGAGATCCGCCCATGACCTCTGTCGTCCCCGCGCGTACGTCCGCCGAGCTGATCGACGCGGAGCAGCCGGTCCTCGCGCACAACTACCACCCGCTGCCCGTGGTCGTCGCCCGCGCGGAGGGCGCGTGGGTGGAGGACGTGGAGGGCCGGCGGTACCTCGACATGCTGGCCGGCTACTCGGCGCTCAACTTCGGCCACCGGCATCCGGCGCTGGTCGAGGCGGCGCACCGCCAGCTGGACCGGCTCACGCTGACCTCGCGCGCGTTCCACAACGACCGGCTCGCGGAGTTCGCGGAGCGGCTGGCCGCGCTGACCGGTCTGGACATGGTGCTGCCCATGAACACCGGCGCGGAGGCGGTGGAGAGCGGGATCAAGGTGGCCCGCAAGTGGGCCTACGACGTGAAGGGCGTCCCGGCGGACCGGGCGACGATCGTGGTGGCGGCGGACAACTTCCACGGCCGTACGACGACGATCGTGAGCTTCTCCACGGACGAGGTGGCGCGGGCCGGGTTCGGGCCGTTCACCCCGGGCTTCCGGGTGGTGCCGTACAACGACCTGGCGGCGCTGGAGGCGGCGGTCGACGAGACGACGGCGGCGGTGCTGATCGAACCGGTCCAGGGCGAGGCGGGCGTGATCGTCCCGGACGACGGCTACCTCACCGGGGTGCGGGAGCTGACGCGCCGCGCGGGGTGCCTGTTCGTCGCGGACGAGATCCAGTCGGGCCTGGGCCGCACCGGCCGTACGCTCGCCGTGGAGCACGAGTCGGTCGTCCCGGACGTGGTGCTGCTCGGCAAGGCGCTGGGCGGCGGCATCGTCCCGGTGTCGGCGGTGGTGGCCCGGCGGGAGGTGCTCGAGGTGCTCCATCCGGGTGAGCACGGGTCGACCTTCGGCGGCAATCCGCTGGCCGCGGCGGTCGGTACGGCCGTGGTGGAGCTGCTGGAGACGGGCGAGTTCCAGCGCCGGGCGGCGGAACTGGGCGGCATCCTGCGCGAGGGCCTGGAGTCGCTCGTCGGCAAGGGCGTGGTCGGGTTCCGCTCCCGCGGTCTGTGGGCGGGCGTGGACGTCGACCCGGCGCTCGGCACCGGCCGCGAGGTCAGTGAGCGCCTGATGCGGGAGGGCGTCCTGGTCAAGGACACCCACGGCTCCACCATCCGCCTGGCCCCGCCGCTGACCGTCACCGCGGAGGAACTCCAGGGCGCCCTGCACACCCTGGAGAAGGTCCTGGCCCGGCAGGTCTGAGCCGCTGCCGTCCCCTCGCCCGGCCCCGGCGGGGGGACGGCGGGGGACGGCCTATCCCAGAGAGCCCTCACCCCTCCCCAAGGGTGAATATGGGGACAAGAGGGGGTAGACCACTCTCAGCGACAGAGAGGTCGGCCGTGGGCGGACACAAGGAGCAGGACGTTGCCCGGCAGGGGTTCGATGTGGCCGACGCCGTTCCCCTGTTGCTCGATCCGCACGGCCTGGTGTCGAGCTGGACCGCCGGGGCCGAGCGGCTGCTGGGGTACCGCGCCGCCGAGGCCGTGGGCCGCAAGTTCGCCGAGCTGCTGCCCCCCGAGGACGCCGAGCGGGTGCCGGACCTGATCGAGCGGTGCCGCTCGGACGGCGACTGGGCGGGGCTGATGACCGCCCGGCACCGGGACGGGCGGCCGGTCGCGGTGATGGTGCGGATCACACCGACGGTGGAGCCGCGGGGCCGTTCGTCGCTGCTGGTGCTGCTGTCGGAACTGGCCGGCGCGGCCGGCTGGGACATGAGCCGTGCCGTGCTGGAGCAGATGGTCACCGGTACGTCGATCGGCATCGCGATCGTGAACACGGAGCTGCGCTTCGTGTGGTCCAACGCCGCGCTCGAACAGTTCGGCGGCGGACCGGCCGAGCAGCGCCTGGGCCTGCGGGTCGCGGACGTCCAGCCGGGAATGAACGCCGAGGCCATCGAGGCGCAGATGCGGCACGTACTGGACACCGGGGAACAGGTGGTCGGCTACGAGCTCGTCGGCCGCGCCCGCTCGGCGCCGCTGCGCGAGACCGCGCACATGCTGTCGTTCACCCGCCTCGACGACGCCCGGGGCCGTCCGATGGGCGTGTACTACACCGTCGTGGACGTCACCGAGCGGCACCGCGCCCGCCAGCGCCTCGCCCTGCTCGACCGGGCCGGCGAGCACATCGGCCGCACCCTGGACATCCTGCGCACCGCGCAGGAGCTGGCAGACGTGACCGTGCCGGAGCTCGCGGACTTCGTCATCGTGGACCTGCTGGAGACGGTGCTGCGCGGCGCCGAGCTCCCGCCCGGCCCGCTCACCGGTTCCGGCCGGGTGCCGCTGCTCCGCGCGGGCCACCGGTCGGTGTACGAGGACCTGCCGCGGACGGTCGTGGAGACCGGAGCGGTCGTGTCGTACCCGGCGGGTTCCCCGCCGGTGCGCTGTCTGACCACGGGCCGGTCCTGGCGTCAGGAGCAGCTCGACCCGCTCGCCCCGGAGTGGGCCGCGACGCCGGGCGGCCGGGAGTCCACCTTCCTGGAGCTCGGCCTGCAGAGCGCGATGGTCGTCCCGGTCCGGGCCCGGGGCGTCACCCTGGGCGTCACCACGTTCTTCCGCCGCCGCTGGCAGAACCCCTTCGACGAGGACGACCTCCATCTGGCCGAGGACCTCGTCTCCCGTGCCGCCGTCTGTGTGGACAACGCCCGGCGCTACACCCGCGAGCGGGACGCCGCGCTGGTCCTGCAGCGCAGTCTGCTGCCCCGGCGGCTGCCCGAGCAGGACGCCGTGGAGGTGTCCGCCTGCTACCGCCCGGCCGACGAGCTGACCGGTCTGGGCGGTGACTGGTACGACCTGATCCCGCTGTCCGGCGCCCGTGTCGCCCTGGTCGTCGGCGAGGCGCCGGGGCACGGCATCGGCGCCGCCGCGGCCATGGGGCGGCTGCGCACCGCCGTACGGACGCTGGCCGCGATCGACCTGCCGCCCGAGGAGGTGCTCGCCCATCTGGACGACCTGGCGTCCCGGCTGGCGCAGGACGAGGGCGACGGGGAGTCCGGGGACTTCCCCGGCCGGTCCGTCGGGTCCGGCTGCCTGTACGTCGTCTACGACCCGGTGGACGGGCAGTGCACGATGGCGGCCGCCGGCCATCCCGCGCCCGCCGTGGTGGCACCCGACGGCACGGTCACCTTCGTCGACCTCCCGCAGGGACCGGCGCTCGGTGTGGGCGGCCCGCCGTTCGAGGCGGTGCAGCTGAGCCTGGCCGAGGGCAGCACGCTCGCCCTGCACACGGACGGTCTGCTGACCGGCGGGAGGCCCTCGTCCGACGGGACGGGCCGCGAACGGCTGCGGCAGGCGCTGCGGGGCGCCGCGACCGCGCTCGAACCGAGCTGCCGCGCGGTGGTCGACATGCTGGTCCCGGCCCGGCCGTACGACGACGTGGCCCTGCTGATGGCCCGTACCAGGCGTCTGGACCCCGGACGGATCGCGGTCTGGGACCTGCCGGCGGATCCGGCGGTCGTGGCCGAGGCCCGCAGGACCAGCACCCGGCAGCTGGCCCGCTGGGGGCTGGACGACCTGGTCTTCACCACGGAGCTGGTCGTCAGCGAACTGGTCACCAACGCCATACGGCACGCCGGCGGCCCCGTGCGGCTGCGGCTGATCCGCGAGCGGGCGCTGGTGTGCGAGGTGTTCGACGGCGGCGCCACCGCACCCCATCTGCGGCATCCCCGCGCGATGGACGAGGGCGGGCGCGGGCTGCTGCTGGTCTCCCAGTTGGCCCAGCGCTGGGGCACCCGGTTCGTTCCCGACGGGAAGATCATCTGGGCGGAGCAGTCGCTGACCACGCCGCCGGAGTGAGGCGATGGCCCATGGCGGAGGCCTCGATCGACTACGCGGCGGTCTACCAGGCCCTGCCCGGCATGGTGGCGCTGCTGACCCCGGACCTGGTGTACGCGGACGTCAACGAGGCGTTCGTCCGCGGGACCGGGCGCTCCCGCGAGACCGTGGTGGGCCGCTTCCTGTTCGACGTGTTCCCGGAGAACCCGAACGACCCGGAGGCCGTGGGCGCGCACCTCCTGCGCACCTCGCTGCTGCGGGTCCTGTCCACGGGGGAGCGCGACACCATGGCCGTGCAGCGCTACGACGTGGAGACCCCGGAGCACTCCGGTGTGTGGGAGGAGCGCTACTGGAGCCCGGTGAACGCTCCGGTGCTCGGCCCCGACGGACAGGTCGCGCTGATCGTGCACCGGGTCGAGGAGGTCACCGAGCTGATCCGGGTCCAGGGCGGCGCGGGTGACGGCCGAGGGCGGATGCTGGAGACCGAGCTGTACGCACGCGCCCGTGAGCTGCAGGAACTCAACAACCGGCTGCGCCAGGCGCACGCCCGGGAACGCGAGGTGGCCCTGGCGCTGCAGGAGGCGATGCTGCCCGCCCGCCGGCCGGGCGGCCACCACCGGGCCGCGGTGCGCTACCGGCCGGCGGTGGGCGCGCTCAACGTCTGCGGGGACTGGTACGACCTGGTCGACCTGGTGGGCGGGCACCGCATCGGCGTGTCCGTGGGCGACGTGGTCGGGCACGGGCTGGCGGCGGCCGGGGTGATGGGCCAGCTGCGCAGCGCGCTGACCGCCGCCTCCCGGGTGGCGGACGGGCCCGCGCAGGCGCTGAACGTGGTGGGCCGCTACGCCCACGTGGTGGACGGCGCCGAGTCCGCGACCGCGGTGACCGCCTTCATCGACTTCGACCGGCACACCGTCACCTACAGCAGCGCCGGCCATCCGCCGCCCGTGCTGCTCCATCGCGACGGACGCGTGGAGTTCCTCGACCGGGCCACCGATCCGCCGCTCGACGCCCAGCCCGATCCGACGCCGAGGACGGAGGCGACGACCCGGTTCGTACCGGGGGCGACCCTGGTGCTCTACACCGACGGGCTGGTCGAACGGCGCCGGGAGAACATCGACACGGGGCTGCTGCGGCTCGCCGAGGCCCTGCGCCGCCACCGGACGCAGGATCCCGAGACGCTCGCGGACACCGTGCTGCTGGAGCTGCTGCCGCCGGGCGGCGCCACCGACGACACGGCACTGGTCGTCGTACGGCTGTGACCGGCGGGTCAGGAGCCGGTGCGCTCCCGGTCGAGAAGTGCCGTGCGTTCCACGTTGCGCCGGTCCTCCGGGTCGTCGCTGGGCGCGCCGGCGAACCAGGCGTCGAGGATCTCCGTCAGCAGCGGCCCGGACGTCAGCCGCAGGCCGATCGCCAGCACGTTGGCGTCGTTCCAGCGGCGCGCGCCGTCCGCCGTGTAGGCGTCGGTGCACAGGGCGGCCCGGACGCCGGGCACCTTGTTCGCGGCGATCGAGGCACCGGTGCCGGTCCAGCAGCACACCACCGCCTGGTCGGCCGTGCCGACGGCGACCTCACGGGCCGCCGCCTCGGAGCAGACGGCCCACTGCGGGTCGTCCCCGGGGTTCAGGGCACCGTGCACGCGTACCTCGTGGCCGCGTTCGCGGAGCTCGGCGAGGAGGGCGCGGGCCACGGGTTCGTCCATGTCGGAGGAGACGGAGATCCGCATGCGTCCGAGCCTACTCCCCCGCGGTGCGCCCTGACGTGCACTCAACGCCCCGGCACGATGCGTTCCGTCGCGTCGGACGTGGTACCGGGCCACGGTGCCCGGACCTAGACTGGCACCCCACGACGTGCCGGATGGCCTGCCGGGATGCGGCGGCACCGCCCGTCCGCCGGAGTCGAGGAGCGTGTCCTTGTTCTACCACCTGCTCAAGTACGTGCTGCTGGGCCCGCTGCTGCGTCTGCTCTTCCGGCCGCGCATAGAGGGCCTCGAGCACGTGCCGTCGTCCGGCGCCGCCATCGTCGCGGGGAACCACCTGTCGTTCTCGGACCACTTCCTGATGCCGGCCGTGCTCAAGCGGCGCATCACCTTCCTCGCCAAGGCCGAGTACTTCACCGGTCCCGGCCTCAAGGGCCGGCTGACGGCGTTCTTCTTCCACAGCGCGGGTCAGATCCCCGTCGACCGCTCCGGCAAGGAGGCCGGGCAGGCCGCCATCCGGGAGGGCCTCGGCGTGCTGGACAAGGGGGAGCTGCTCGGCATCTACCCGGAGGGCACGCGCTCGCACGACGGCCGTCTCTACAAGGGCAAGGTCGGCGTCGCGGTGATGGCCCTCAAGGCGGGCGTCCCGGTGATTCCCTGTGCGATGATCGGCACCTTCGAGGCCCAGCCGCCCGGGAAGAAGATCCCCCGCATCCACCCGGTGGTGATCCGCTTCGGCAAGCCGCTGGACTTCTCGCGCTACGCGGGGATGGAGAACGAGAAGGCGGTCCTGCGCGCCGCCACCGACGAGATCATGTACGCCATCCTCACCCTCTCGGGGCAGGAGTACGTCGACCAGTACGCGGCCGTCGCCAAGGCGGAGGACGCCGAGCGCGAGGCGGAGACCGGGCGCCGCTTCCCGCGCATGCCGCTGAGCTGATCCCGGTGGGCACACGGGCGAGGGGCGGCCGGAGAGTTCCGGCCGCCCCTCGTGCCGTACGGCGTGGGCGCTACGGCTTCGGTGTGGCGTGGGGTGCGCAGGTCACGTCGGACCGGTCCACCTCGCCGGTGAGCAGGTAGGTGTCCACCCGGTCGTTGACGCAGGGGTTGACCAGGCCGGTGACGCCGTGGGATCCGGCGTTCCTCTCGGTGATGAGGCGGGAACCCTCGAGCCGCCGGTGCAGTTCGACGGCGCCCGCGTACGGGGTGGCCGCGTCACGCTCGGACTGGACGATCAGCACCGGCGGCAGCCCCTTGCCGGACGTGACGTCCACGGGCGTCCGCTGCTTGACCGGCCAGGTGGCGCAGGGGAGGTTCATCCAGGCGTTGGCCCAGGTCATGAACGGGTGGTCCCGGTGCAGCCGGGTGTTGTCGCGGTCCCATGTGCGCCAGTTGGTGGGCCACTTGGCGTCGGTGCACTCCACGGCCGTGTAGACGGCGTTGCCGTTCTCCGCGGCCGCGTTGCCCGCCGTGTCGGAGGGGTCGGGGGCGGCGGCGTCGACGAGCGCCCGGGTGTCGCCGGCGGCGTACCGGCTGAAGACGGCCGCCGTGGGTGCCCACGCGGAGTCGTAGTACGGGGCGCTCTGGAAGAAGGAGATCAGCTCGGCCGGGCCGACGACGCCGCCGAGGGGGTTCTTCTCGGCGGTGGCGCGCAGCTCGAGCCACCGCTCCTGGACCTCGGCGCGGGTGTCTCCGAGGTGGTAGGTCGCGTCGTTCTTCGCGACCCAGTCCTGCCAGTCCTTCCAGCGGCCCTCGAAGGCGACGTCCTGGTCCAGGTTGGCCTGGTACCAGATCTTCTCGCGGGAGGGGTTGACGACGCTGTCGACGACCATGCGGCGGACGTGGCCCGGGAAGAGGGTGGCGTAGACGGCGCCGAGGTAGGTGCCGTAGGAGACGCCGAGGAAGTTGAGCTTCTTCTCGCCGAGGGCGGCGCGGATGACGTCGAGGTCGCGCGCGGTGTTCGGCGTGGTCATGTGCGGCAGCATCTCGCCGCTGCGCTCGTGGCAGCCCTCGGCGTACTCGCGGGCGAGCTCGCGCTGGGCCCGCTTGTCGGCCTCGGAGCGGGGCACCGGGTCCATCTTGGGCGCCTTGACGAACTCCTGCGGGTCGGCGCAGGAGATGGGCGCGGACTTGCCGACGCCGCGCGGGTCGAAGCCCACGAAGTCGTACGCCTTGGCCGCATTGGCCCAGACCGGGTTCTTGGCGGTGACCCGGGCCGGGAAGCGCAGGCCGGAACCGCCGGGACCGCCCGGGTTGTACAGCAGCGCGCCCTGGCGTTCACCCTTGGTGCCGGTGTTGCCGATGCGGTCGACGGCGAGCTTGATCTGCTTGCCGTACGGCTTGGCGTAGTCCATCGGCACCGAGACCCAGCCGCACTGGATCGGCTCGGCCAGGTTCCAGTCGGCGGGGCAGTCCTGCCAGTCGATGCCGGTCTCCGCGGCCCGGGCGGCGGCGATCGCCACGCCCCTGGCCTCGCGGTCCTTGCCGTGGTGGGTGTCCGCCGTCGCGCTCGCCGTGGGTACCGCGACGGCGCCGGCTATGAGCGTCGCCGTGACGAGCACTCCGGCCGAACCGCGCACGGCCGCCCGCCTCTTCGGTCCGCTGTCCCTCAAGTGGGGCCTCCCCGTTCATCGTTGCGATGGGCAGGGGGGATCCTCGCCGCTGTGAGGCAGCTGGGAACAGGGTTCGAGGCCGTTCTTTGCCAATCCGATAACCGGATATTGACACTCCATCAATCGGACACGCTTTTCAGCAGGCCGAGCGCTTCCAGCCCGTCCGGCGTTTGAGGAGGAGGCCGTTCAGGCCGAAGGGGGTCCGGGGGCGCCCCCGTGGGGCGGGGAACGGAAGCGGGCGGCGGGGGCGGCCACCACCCGTCAGGTGTCCGCCCGGGCAGGCCCCACAGCCATCAGCGCCCGCAGCCCCTCCCCCAGCGTCCGCTCGGAAATCCCACCGAACAGCGCCATCTGAGCGGCGAACCCCTGCACCAGCGCGATCATCGCCCGCGCCGCGGCGTCCGTGTCCGCGTCGGCGGACATCAGACCGGCGTCCTGGTACGCCTCGGCAACCCTCCCCCAGGCCCTGCGGACTTTGTCGTACCCCTCACCCAGCACAGCCGCCAGCTCGGGACTGCGCGTGGTCTCCGTCCACACCTGGATCATCAGCCGCGGGAACATCCACTCACCGCCGTCCAGAGTGGCCGGCCGCTGCTCCCTCATCCGGGCCAGGGCCCGCGGGATGAGCACGTCCGGGGTGGGCGGCGGGCTCTCCTGCGCGGCCTGTTCGAGGATGCCGCGCACCGTGTCGAGCACATCGGTCACGATCGCGGTGATCAGCTCGTCCTTCCCCCGGAAGTACCGGTAGACGGCGCCCGCGGAGAGGTCCGCCTCCTTGAGCACGTCCTGCATCGAGGTGGCGTGGAAGCCGTTGCGGGCGAAGCAGGACGCGGCGGCGTCGAGGATCTGGCGGCGGCGGGCGTCGAGGTGTTCCTGGGATACACGGGCCATGACCGCAATCTAAAACGAACATTCCTTCTTGACAAGGAGCGGGCGGAGCGGGACGGTGGCGGTGACCGGAGAACGAACAATCCTTCTTTTTGACCGCCGGAGTCATCATGTCCCCCTCGTCACTGTCGCCGCACCGCCGCATCGTCGCCGTGACGCTGCTGGTCCCCGCCCTGGTGGCGCTGGCGCTCTGGGCCTTCGCCTGGCCCGCGGCCCGTACGGCGCCCCGCGACCTGCCGCTCGGTGTCGCCGGCCCCACCGCGGCGACCGCACCGGTGGAGCAGCGGCTGGAGAGCCGAGAGGGCGCCTTCGACCTCCGCCACTACGCCGACGAGGCCGCCGCCCGGAAAGCGGTCGAGGACCGCGAGGTGTACGGCGCGGTCGTCGTCACCGCACAGGGGCCGAAACTGCTCACCGCGTCCGCCGCGAGCCCGGTCGTGGCCCAGCTGCTGCAGCAGGCGGTGACGCACCAGGCGTCCGCCTCGGGCAGCGAGGTCACCACCGTGGACGTGGCGCCCGCCGCCGAGGGGGATCCGCGCGGCGCGGTCCTGAACACGAGCGTGCTGCCGCTGGCCCTGGCCGGGATCGGGGCCGGCGCCGCGGTGACGCTGCTGGGGCTGCGCGGCGCCCGCGCGGTGGCCGCGCTGGCCGGGTCCGCCGCCCTGGTCGGCGCGGTGGCCGCGGCGCTGGCGCACAGCTGGCTGGACGCCGTTCCGGGGGACTGGTGGACCGTGGCCGGCACGTTCGCGCTGGCCGCCCTGGCCATGGGCGCGGCGGTGGCCGGACTCGCGGCGCTGATCGGACAGGCCGGCATCGCGCTCGGCGGCTTTGTGATCGTGCTGCTCGGCAACCCCTTCTCGGGGGCGTCCTCGGCGCCGGAGATGCTGCCCGAGCCGGCCGGGGCGATCGGCCAGTGGCTGCCGCCGGGGGCGGGCGTGTCGCTGCTGCGCTCGGTGTCCTTCTTCGACGGCGCGGCGGCGGCCGGCCCCGCCCTGACACTGACCTGGTGGGCGGCGCTGGGCCTGGGCGCCGTGCTCCTCGGCGGCGCGCTGAAGGAGCGCGCGGGGAACGCGGAGCCCGCCGCCGAGCCGGGCCCGGCCCCCGCCGGCTGACCGGCCGCACGAGGGCCGGCCGCCGGCCGCACGGAACGACCGCGCATCCCCGCCGTGGCGGACGGGGGTGCGCGGTCCCGTCGTGAAGGCTCAGGAAGTGGCCGTCCCCCGGTGCTCCGCCGCGATGCCGAAGCGCTGCCTTTCGCGAGGAGCGGACGCGACCTCGCGCACGCCGGCCACGGTGCTGACCACCTGCTCCTCGGCGGGTTCCCGGGCCTTCCCGAGTTCTTCGAGTCGTCGCAGGTCATCGGCGGAGACGAGGGCGACGAGGGGCTTTCCGTGCCGGGTCACGACGACGCGCTCACCGCCGTACACCACGCGGTTGATGAGGTCGGCGAGCTCAGCCCTGGCTTGGGTAACCGGAATCTCGTAGGCCATGAACCCATCATAACGTCACGTACGTCCTGTACATTTTTTACAGAGACAACCAGACAGGAGGGGCCCTCATGACCCGACCGTCCGCCCGCCACGTCCTGCCCGAGCTCACCGAACGCACGGCAGCCGGGAGCCGGACGACCGACCCCTACTCGAAGCTGCTCGAGGAGCGGATCGTCATCCTCGGGACACGGATCGACGAGACCTCCGCCAACGATGTGATGGCGCAGTTCATGTACCTGGAGCACCACTCTCCCGACCGGGACATCTCGCTCTACGTCAACTCCCCCGGCGGCTCCTTCCACGCCATGTCGGCGATCTACGACACGCTGCGCTACGTCACCTGTGACGTGGAGACGGTCTGCCTGGGCCGGGCGGAGGGCGCCGCCGCGCTGCTGCTGGCCGCCGGCACCCCGGGCAAGCGACTCCTGCTGCCCGGCTCCCGTCTGGTGCTCCGCCAGCCCTCCCTCCTGGAGCCGGTCGAGGGACAGACCAGCGATCTGGCGATCCAGGCCGAGGAGTTGACCCGTGTCCGGTCGCGGATGGAGGAGATCCTGGTCCGGCACACGGGCCGCACCGCGGAGCAGGTCCGGGCGGACGTCGAGCGGGACAGGGTCCTCGACGCGCGGGCGGCGGTGGAGTACGGCCTGGCGGACCGGATCGTGCCCGGCCGCAGGAGCGCGTCCCCCGCTCCCGGCGCGAGGTGAGCCGCGGATGCTGCCACCGGAACTGCCGCCGCTGCCCGCGCTGACCCGCGCGGAGGCCGAGTTGATCGACCGTTACCTCGAGGCCGTCGACCTGCTCGGCCGGGTCAACCCGGCCCTGGGCGGTGACACCTACCGCGGACTGCGCGCCGCTCAGGCCCTGGTCGGCAAGGCCGTCGCGCTGCGCGACGCGCTGACCCTGATGCACCGGCGCGGTGAGAGCGAGCTGCACTCCGGCACGCTGGCCCGGGCCCTGCGGGTGCTGGACGGCGAGCGGCGCACGGCCCGGGTCACACTGCCGCCGGATCCCGGCAGTTGACGTCCGGGTCACCCGGACGGCGGCCCCGGTCGACAGTGCGCTCCTGCCGGGGTTGAAACGGACCAAACGACGTACCCCCGTCCGGCGTAGACGAACCTGCTGTTTTCGGGCCTTCGAAGTTGCGCAGCGTGCGTACCGCACGACCGGAACGATGCTTTTCATCCCTGGTCCGGGGCTCCCCGGGCCCTCGTCGGGGACCCGGACAGGAAGGTGTCCACCCGAACGGATGAGTGGTGAGTAACAACACAAATCCCTCGTTCCGTTGGGATTTCGATCGCGTCATGAGCCAAGATCCCTGACTGACGACAAGACCCCGCCGCCGCGGCGGGGCGATCCGGGCGGACGCCGAGTCCTGCCGCCGCCCGGGTGACCGGTCGACAGGAGTGGATCGGCAGGAGTGGAGGACCCAAGCACGACGGGCCGCCGGGACGTCAGTTCCGAGCAGTCCTTGGGGTGAAGCCGCACGTGTGCGGCCGGGCCACTTCGCCAGCCCGAATCCGACAGGTCATCCTTCACAGGCGGCTGACGAAGGGTTGCGCATGACTGCGCTCAATCGTGTCCCGTCTCTCATGGCCCGGGCCGGTACGGCCTCGGCTCTCACCCTGGCCGCGGTGGGCGGCTCCATCGTGGTCCCCGGAGCCGCCTCGGAGGCGGCCGCCGCGAGCCCGGCCACCAAGGCGCTGCGCATCGCCGCCTCCAAGCAGGGCGCGCCCTACAAGTGGGGCGCCACGGGGCCGTCCCGGTTCGACTGCTCGGGTCTGACGCTGTATTCGTTCAAGAAGGCGGGCAAGAAGCTGCCGCGCACCGCCGCCCAGCAGTACAACAAGACGCGTCACATCTCCGCCGGTAACCGCAGGGCGGGAGACCTGGTGTTCTTCCATTCGGGCAGCTACGTCTACCACGTCGGCATCTACGCGGGTAAGGGCAAGATCTGGCACGCCCCGAAGACCGGGGACGTGGTGCGCCTGCAGAAGATCTGGACCCGCAGCGTCTGGTACGGCCGGGTGAAGTGACCGCGGGGGCCGGGGCGGCGGCGCCCCCGCCGTGCCGCCGCCCCGCCCCCTTCGGCCGAGGTGCGATTCCTACTGCTCCTGCTGTCCGGCCGCCGTGGCCGCTTCGGCGGCCCGGACGGCCCACGGGAGTTCGACCGATACGGTCTTGCCGCCCTCACGCGTGGGGCGGACTCTGAGCCTGCCGCCGCATTCCGCGGTCAGCCAGCGGATGATGACCAGCCCGCGGCCGTTGTCCTGCTGGACCGCCGCGGGCAGCCGCCTGGGGAGCCGCGGGTGGCTGTCCGTGACACCGATGTGCAGCCGTTCGTCCCGGACCAGGACGACGTCCACGGTGAAGGTGGGCGACTGCCCGAACGTGTGCTGCACGGCGTTGGTGGCGAGTTCGGAGACGATCAGCCGGACGGTTTCGCACAGTTCCGTGTCCGCCGGCACGCCCCATTCCTCCAGTGCGCCCACCACATGGGCACGGGCGGCCGAGACCGAGGCGGGATCGCTCGGCAGAGTGACGGATGCTTCCAGATGGTCTGCCATGGCGACGTCGTCCCTTTCCCACGGGACCGCGGTCCGACACGGAGCGGATGGTTCGAGTACGGTCCCGCACTGGTGGTTCGCCGCCAGACTGCCATCACCGCGCGGCACAGGACGGCGATCCGCCAAGATGTGCATATATCTGTCGCTCGAAGCGGTGAACTCTGCGACGGGAGACCGTATCCGGGCGACTCGGAAGGAGTAAGGAGAAGCCCATGCAGCACGGTCCCGCGGTGCGCCGCCGGAAACTGGGCGCCGAACTGCGCGCGCTGCGCATCTCGGCGGGACTCACCAGCGGCGAGGCGGCCCGCCTCGCGGGCTGGCACCAGTCGAAGGTGAGCCGGATCGAGACGGGCACGAGCGGGGTGAAACCGCCCGACGTGCGGTTACTGCTCGACGTCTACGGCGTGGCCGACCGGCAGTTGCGGGAGTTGCTGCTGGTGCTGTCGGGCTCCGGCGACGGGGACGGACGGCACCACTGGTGGCACGCCTACCGCGGGGTACTGCCGCCGACCTACCGGGACTTCATCAGCCTGGAGTCGCAGGCGAGCACGATGCGCACCCTGGAGACCACGGTGATCCCGGGACTGCTGCAGACGCCGGAGTACGCGCGTGCGGTGACGGAGGCGGCCCTGGAGGACGCGTCGGAGGAGCGGCTGGACGCGCTGGTGGAGGTGCGGCTGGCCCGGCAGGACGTGCTGCGGGCGACGCCGCCGCTGGAGCTGAGCGCGGTCCTGGACGAGGCGGTGCTGCGCCGGGAGGTCGGCGGTCCCGGCGTGATGACCCGTCAGCTCAACCGGCTGGTCGAGGCGGCCCGACTTCCCCAAGTGCGGTTGCAGGTCCTGCCGTTCGGCGCCGGCGCACACATCGGCATGACCGGTCCTTTCGTAATCTTTTCATTTTCGCGCACTTCTGATCTGGACGTGGTTGTTCTCGACCACTTGACGAGTAGCCTCCATCTGGAGCGGAAAGAAGACCTCCGGGTGTACTCGGAGGCCTTCGACGCCCTCTCGATCCACGCCCTTTCACCCGAGGACTCGTTGGATTTCATCGCCGGTGCAGCCACCGGCGCGTAAGGAGGCACGATGCCCGTACCGCCTCGGACCATCCCTTCCGGCCTCGCACTGCACGATGTGAGGTGGCTGCGCAGCAGCTACAGCACGGGTGCGAACAACTGCGTGGAGACGGCCCGGCCGGCCGCCGGCCCCCTGGCCGGACTGCTCGCCGTGCGCGACTCCAAGGCCCCCGACGGGCCCGCGCTGCTCTTCTCCCCCGCCAGCTGGACGGAGTTCGTGACCGCGGTCGGCTGACGCCCCGACCGGTCAGCCCGTCATCGGGCGACACACGGCCGTGTCCCGCCGACTCATGGCCGCGTCTCGCCGATCACCCGTACAGCGCGTTCGATCTCCGCCCCGGACAGGTCCGCGCGGGCGGTCAGTCTGAGCCGTGAGACGCCGTCGGGCACGGAAGGAGGACGGAAGCAGCCCACGGACAGGCCGGCCGCCCGGCAGTCGGCCGCCCATCGCACGGCCTGCTCCGGGGAAGGGGCCCGCACGGAGACGACCGCGGCGTCCGGACGCACCGCTTCCAGACCCGCGGCCGTCAGCCGGTCGTGCAGTTCCCGCGCCACCTCGCCCGCCCGCGCCGCGCGCCCGGGTTCGCGGCGCAGCAGCCGCAGGGCCGCCAGGGCCGCACCCGCGGCGGCGGGCGCGAGTCCCGTGTCGAAGATGAACGTCCGGGCCGCGTTGACCAGGTGCTCGATCACCCGGGCCGGGCCGAGCACCGCTCCGCCCTGGCTGCCGAGCGACTTGGACAGCGTCACCGTCACGACGACGTCGTCGGCGCCCGCCAGTCCCGCCGCGTGCGGGGCCCCGCGCCCGCCGTCGCCGAGCACGCCGAGACCGTGCGCGTCGTCGAGCACCAGACCCGCGCCGTGCTCCCGGCACACCGCGGCGAGCCCGGTGAGCGGGGCGGCGTCGCCGTCCACCGAGAACACCGTGTCGGACACCGCGACCGCGGGTCCTTCGTGCCCGTCCAGCGCCTTGCGCACAGCGTCGGGATCGGAGTGCGCCGCGACCTGTGTCGTCCCGCGGGCCAGCCGGCAGCCGTCGATCAGCGAGGCGTGGTTGCCCGCGTCGGAGACGATCCTGGAGCCGTGCGGGGCCAGTGCGGTGACGGCGGCGAGGTTGGCCGCGTAGCCGGAGGAGAAGACCAGGGCCGCCTCGAAGCCGCAGAAGGCGGCCAGTTCGCGTTCCAGTTCGGTGTGGAGTGCGGTGGTGCCGGTGACGAGCCGGGAGCCCGTCGACCCGCCGCCCCAGGTCCGCGCCGCCCGTGCGGCGCCCTCGGTGACCTCCGGATGCCGGGCCAGGCCCAGGTAGTCGTTGCTCGCCAGATCGAGCAGCGGCGTGTCGGCGGCCCGGGGACGCAGGGTGCGTACGAGTCCGGCCCGGCGGCGCAGTTCCGCCTGCTCGTCGATCCAGCCGAACGCCATGGGTCCTCCGGGGTTTTTGTAGGCAGTGCACAGACATTAGCGGGAGGCCGGACGGACCACTGTGTGGCAATACCCACACCTCGAAGTGCCCCTGTTGTACGAACCCGCCTTGGCCCGGACGGGTCGGGTAGGACAGGATCGGCTCCCATGGACCTGCTGAACACGCTGGTGGACAAGGGGCTTCGGCGCGAGACGCCGTCCCGCGGGGAAGCTCTGGCCGTGCTGGCCACCTCCGACGACGACCTGCTCGATGTGGTGGCCGCGGCCGGGAAGGTGCGGCGGCACTGGTTCGGCCGACGGGTGAAACTCAACTATCTCGTCAACCTCAAGTCCGGCCTGTGCCCGGAGGACTGCTCCTACTGTTCCCAGCGGCTCGGCTCCAAGGCCGACATCCTGAAGTACACCTGGCTCAAGCCGGACCAGGCGTCACAGGCGGCCGCCGCCGGTCTCGCGGGCGGCGCCAAGCGGGTGTGCCTGGTGGCCAGCGGCCGGGGTCCGACCGACCGGGACGTAGACCGGGTCTCCGACACCATCAGGGCCATCAAGGAGCAGAACGAGGGCGTCGAGGTGTGCGCCTGCCTGGGACTGCTCTCCGACGGCCAGGCGGAGCGGCTGCGCGAGGCGGGCGCGGACGCCTACAACCACAACCTCAACACGTCCGAGGCGACGTACGGGGACATCACGACCACGCACACCTACGCCGACCGCGTGGACACGGTGCGGAAGGCGCACGCGGCCGGGCTGTCCGCCTGCTCGGGCCTGATCGCCGGCATGGGCGAGAGCGACGAGGACCTGGTCGACGTGGTCTTCTCGCTGCGCGAGCTGGACCCGGACTCGGTGCCGGTCAACTTCCTGATCCCGATGGAGGGCACGCCGCTCGCCAAGGAGTGGCACCTGACCCCGCAGCGCTGCCTGCGCATCCTGGCGATGGTGCGGTTCGTCTGCCCGGACGTCGAGGTGCGGATCGCCGGCGGCCGTGAGGTGCACCTGCGCACGATGCAGCCGCTCGCGCTGCACCTGGCCAACTCGATCTTCCTCGGCGACTACCTCACCAGCGAGGGCCAGGCCGGCAGGGCGGACCTGGAGATGATCGCCGACGCCGGGTTCGAGGTGGAGGGCACCGGCGAGGTGACGCTGCCCGAGCACCGCGCGGGGGGCGGCTGCGGGTCCCACGAGGGCGGCGGTGCGTGCGGTCCGGCGACGACGGGTTCCTGCGGGAGCACGGCGGACGAGCCTCGTACGGACCTGGTCGCCGTCCGCCGCCGGGGAGCCGGAACGGACCTCGCGCCCAATGCCTGAGCGGTCCGTCGCCGAACTGCTGGAGCTGGACCGGCGGCACGTCTGGCACCCGTACGGGCCCATGCCGGGCCGTCAGGAACCGCTCGTCGTGGAGTCGGCGAGCGGGGTGCGGCTGAAACTCGCCGACGGCTCGGGCGAACTGGTCGACGGGATGTCGTCCTGGTGGTCGGCGATCCACGGCTACAACCACCCGGTGCTCAACGAGGCCGCGCGCGGGCAGCTGGAGCGGATGAGCCACGTGATGTTCGGCGGGCTCACCCACGAGCCCGCCGTGCGGCTGGCGAAGCTGCTCGTCGACATGTCCCCGGAGGGTCTGGAGCACGTGTTCCTCGCCGACTCCGGATCGGTGTCGGTCGAGGTCGCGGTCAAGATGTGCCTGCAGTACTGGCGTTCGCTGGGCCGGCCGGAGAAGCGGCGGCTGCTGACCTGGCGGGGCGGCTACCACGGCGACACCTGGCAGCCGATGTCGGTGTGCGACCCCGAGGGCGGGATGCACGAGCTGTGGTCCGGGGTACTGCCGCGTCAGGTGTTCGCCGAGGCCCCGCCCGCGGAGTACGAGGAGTCCTACGCCGGCCATCTGCGGGAGACGGTCGAGCGGCACGCCGGCGAGCTGGCCGCGGTGATCGTGGAGCCGGTGGTGCAGGGCGCGGGCGGGATGCGGTTCCACTCCCCCGCGTATCTGCGGGTGCTGCGCGAGGCGTGCGACGCGCACGGCGTGCTGCTGGTGTTCGACGAGATCGCGACCGGGTTCGGGCGCACGGGCGCGTTGTTCGCGGCGGGGCACGCGGCGGTGACGCCGGATGTGATGTGCGTGGGCAAGGCGCTGACCGGCGGTTATCTGACCATGGCGGCGACGCTGTGCACCGCGCGGGTGGCTGGGGGCATCTCGCGCGGTGAGGTGCCGGTGCTGGCGCACGGTCCGACGTTCATGGGCAATCCGCTGGCGGCGGCCGTGGCCTGCGCCTCCGTCGAGCTGCTGCTCGGCCAGGACTGGCGCGCGGAGGTCGAACGGATCGAGGCGGGCCTGCGGGAGGGGCTGGCACCGGCGGCCGGGCTGCCCGGGGTGCGGGACGTGCGGGTGCTCGGTGCCATCGGGGTCGTCCAGCTCGATCACGCCGTCGACATGCGGGCGGCCACGGAGGCCGCCGTGCGTGAGGGCGTGTGGCTGCGGCCGTTCCGCGATCTGATCTACACCATGCCGCCGTACGTCACGGGTGACGCGGACGTGGTGCGCATCGCCCGCGCGGTGTGCGCGGCGGCGAAGGAGGGATGACATGCCGGTGTGGGTGATCACGGGCACGGGCACCGAGGTCGGCAAGACGGTGGTGACGGCCGCCCTCGCCGCGACGGCGCTGGCGGCGGGCCGGTCGGTGGCCGTGCTGAAGGCGGCGCAGACGGGGGTGCGGCCGGACGAGGCCGGGGACGCCGAGGAGGTCGCGCGGCTCGCCGGTGCGGTGACGACGGCCGAACTGGCCCGGTACCCGGACCCGCTGGCGCCGGCCACGGCGGCCCGCCGGGCCGGCCGGGCGCCGGTGCATCCGCACGAGGTCGCGGAGCGGGCCGCCAAGCTGGCCACGGAGCACGATCTGGTGCTGGTGGAGGGCGCGGGCGGGCTGCTCGTACGGTTCGACGCGGCCGGCGGGACGCTGGCGGACGCGGCGGCGCTGCTGTCCGCGCCGGTGCTGGTGGTGGCGTCGGCCGGGCTCGGCACCCTGAACGTCACGGAGCTGACGGCCCGTGAGCTGCGCGGCCGGGGGCTGGACCTGGCGGGTGTGGTGATCGGCAGCTGGCCCGCCGAGCCCGACCTGGCCTCGCGGTGCAATCTGCTGGACCTGCCGGACGTGACCGGTGTCCCGCTGCTGGGCGCCGTACCGGCCGGGGCGGGCGCGCTGGACCCCGCCGGGTTCCGGGCCTCGGCACCGCACTGGCTGGCGCCCCGGCTGGAGGGAACCTGGGACGCGGAGACGTTCCGGGTGCGCGAGGCGCCCTGACGGCGAGCGGGGGTGCGGGGCGCCCGTCCGGGGGAGAATCGGCATAGGCCCGTCCTGGGGGAGGCCCTCATGCAGCTGTCGTCCGGCCGGTCCACGAAGGTGGAGCGGGATGCCGTGCACCATCCGCTGTTCGCGCGGTACTACGCCCGGCTCAGCGTCGCCGCCGAGACCCGCGCGGGAATGGCCGGGGTGCGGCGCGGACTGGTCGGCGGGCTGTCCGGCCGGGTGATCGAGGTCGGCGCGGGCAACGGCCTGAACTTCGCGCACTATCCGGGCACCGTCTCGGAGATCGTCGCCGTCGAGCCGGAGCGGGGGCTGCGGGCGTCGGCCGTGGAGGCCGCCCTGCGCGCCCGGCTGCCGGTGGACGTCGTGCCGGGGGTGGCGGAGGCGCTGCCGGTCAAGAGCGAGGCGTTCGACGCGGCGGTGCTCTCCCTGGTGCTGTGCAGCGTCCGGGACGTGCCGCGGGCGCTCGCGGAGCTGAGGCGGGTGCTGCGGCCGGGCGGCGAGGTGCGGTTCTTCGAGCACGGCCGGGGCGGCGGCCCGGTCATGCGCCTCACCCAGCGGGTGCTGGACCGGACGGTGTGGCCGCCGCTGGCCGGTGGCTGCCATCTGGCGCGGGACCCGGTCGGCGCGCTGCGTCGGGCGGGGTTCGAGCTCGGCCCCTACCGGCGGGTGCTGATGCCGGAGAAGGGACCGGCGCTGCCCACCTCGTACTGCGTCATGGGCACCGCGTGGCGGCCGGCGGGCGACGCGGCGGCCGGCGGGAGCTGATCACTCGCACCAGCGGCGCAGCTCGGCCGCGATGTCGTCCACGGTCGCCTCGCCGTCCTTGACCAGGCGGGCCAGATCGCGCACCTGTTCCGGCGAGGTGACGACCTTGAGACCACTGGCGACGAGATAGGCGTACGCGACGGCGGAGGCGAAGAGGGCGTTGGACCGCTCCAGCGCGGGGATGTGGATCAGCAGCTGGAGCAGTGAGGCGGCGCGGGCGTGCGGACCTTCGTAGACGGGGACGTCGAAGATCTCGGCCTCGTGGCGTGCGACGGCGGCGACGAGGGCGCCCCAGTCGGTGACCTGGGGGTCTCCCGGGGTCTGCCGCTCGGCGAGCATGAGCAGCCACGCGAGGTCGATGCGCAGGTCGTTCAACGGCTCAGCGACGACCTTCGCGCGCGCCCTCGCGGTCCTTGCCGAACTCCTCGGCGAAGACGCTCTCGTACTGCTTCATGAAGTCGGCGGCGGCGTCGACGAAGGCGCGGCCCGCCTCGCCGGTGTCCTGCCGGACCAGTTCCTCGATGTAGCGGTTCACGCTCATCCCGCGCGCCAGGGCACGTTCCCGCGCCGCGCGGGCGGTGCCCTCGTCCACGCGCACGTTCAGCTGGGTCTTCGCCATACCTCGAAGCTAGTGCCGGGACGCTAGCAACGGCAAGTGCCGCGGCGGGGCGGCCGGAGTCCGGATCGTGGAATGCCGTGCCGTGCGGGATTCCGCGTGCTGTGATCACCACATGACCGAGCTGCGCATACGGGCCGCGACGCCCGAGGATCTCGACACCGTGCTGGTCTTCTGGAAGGTGGCCGCCGAGGGCACGAGCATCAGTGACGACCGGGACGGCGTGGAGCGGCTGGTCGCCCGCGATCCCGGGGCGCTGATCCTCGCGGAGAGCGGCGGCGAGCTGGCCGGCACGGTGATCGCGGGCTTCGACGGCTGGCGGTGCCATCTCTACCGGCTGGCGGTGCACCCGGACCGCCGTCGCCGGGGCGTCGGCTCCGCGCTGCTGGCCGCCGCGGAGGAGCGGTTCGTACGGCTGGGCGGGCGCCGTGCGGACGCGATGGTGCTCCAGGACAACGAGACGGCCCACCATGCATGGGGCGCCGCGGGGTACGCGCGGGAGGAACGCTGGCGGCGCTGGGTGAAGCCCCTCACCGGGTGATCCACGGCCCGGCGGCGCCCTTTTGCCGATCCTTTACCCTTGGACGGCCATTCGGTCCTCCATGAAAGGTTGTGTGCGTCCTCCCATGGGCGAACCCTCCGGTCCGCGACATCGCGCATCCGTCCCCGTCCTGTCCGACCATGGGACAGAGGTGACCCGATGACCGAAGTGCTCCTCCTTCTGGCGGCGATCCTGCTGTCACTCGCCTGCGGCGCCTTCGTCGCGGCCGAGTTCTCCCTCACCACGGTCGAGCGGGCCGAACTGGAACGGGCCGCCGAGCGCGGCGAGCGGGGGGCCGCGGGCGCCCTCAAGGCCGTACGGAACCTCACCTTCCAGCTCTCCGGCGCGCAGCTCGGCATCACGGTCACCAACCTGGTGGTCGGCATGCTGGCCGAGCCGTCGATCGCCGCGCTGATCGCGGGCCCGCTGGAGGACGTCGGCGTCTCCGGTTCGGTGGCTCGCTCCCTCGCCCTGGTGATCGGCACGGCCCTGTCGACGGTGTTCCTGATGGTGGTCGGCGAGCTGGTGCCCAAGAACTGGGCGATCTCCTCGCCGCTCGCCGTCGCCAGACGGGTGGGCAACGCGCAGCGCTGGTTCAGCGCCGCCTTCCGCCCGTTCATCACCCATCTGAACAACACGGCCAACCGCATAGTGCGCCGCATCGGCGTGGAGCCCGCCGAGGAGCTGGAGTCCGCGCGCGGGCCACAGGAACTCGCGGCGCTCGCCCGGCACTCCGCCCGGGAGGGCGCCCTGGAGCCGGACACCGCCGAGCTCTTCGTCCGCACCCTGAACCTCGCCGACCTCACCGCCGAGAACGTGATGACACCGCGCGTCCAGGTCATCGCGCTGGAGGTGCACGCCACCTGCGAGGACGTGGCGAACGTGACCCGGGCGACCGGACTGTCCCGGTTCCCCGTCTACCGCGACACCCTCGACGCGGTCGTCGGCACCGCGCACGTCAAGGACGTACTGGCACTGCCCGCGGAGCGCCGTGCCCAGGTGCCCGTGTCGGAGCTGATGCGCGAGCCGCTGCTGGTCCCCGGATCGCTCACCGTCGACCGTCTCCTGGACCGGCTCTCCGGGCGGCGCACCATGGCCGTGGTGATCGACGAGTACGGCGGCACGGCCGGTGTGGCCACGCTGGAGGACATCGTCGAGGAGGTCGTCGGCGAGGTCCGCGACGAGCACGACCCGCACGAGACCCCCGACCTGGTCCGGGCCGGCACCGACGAGAGCGGGCGCTCCCTGTTCTCGGCCGACGGCTTCGCGCGCGTGGACCAGCTCGCCCGGGTCGGCCTGCGCGCGCCGGACGGGCCCTACGAGACCCTCGCCGGACTCGTGGCCGTCGAGCTGGGCCGGATACCGGCCGCCGGCGACACCTTCGAGGTCGCCGGCTGGCGCCTGGACGTGGTGGACGCCACCGGCCGCCGCGCGGCACGCGTCCTGCTGCACGCGCCCCTCGACGACCGGCACACGACGGACCGGCACACGACGGGCCAGTACACGACGGGCCAGTACACGACGGAACGGCGGACGGCCGGGACCACGGATGACAGGGGGACGCGGCGATGACCGCCGTACAGCTGCTGATCGGTCTGGCGACGCTGGTCGTCAACGCCTTCTTCGTCGGCGCCGAGTTCGCGCTGATCTCGGTCCGCCGCAGCCAGATCGAGCCGTACGCCGACCGGGGCGACCGGCGCGCGAAGAGCGTGCTGTGGGGTCTGGAGCACGTGTCCGCGCTGATGGCGGCCGCGCAGCTCGGCATCACGCTGTGCACGCTGATCCTCGGTGTCGTCGCCGAGCCGGCCATCGAGCACCTGCTCGAACCGGTGTTCCACGCGGTGGGTGTCCCGGAGGGCGCGGGGCACGCGGTGTCGTTCGTGATCGCGCTGACGCTCGCGACGTATCTGCACATGCTGCTCGGCGAGATGGTGCCGAAGAACATCGCGCTCGCCGAACCGGTGCGCAGCGCCCTGGTGCTGGGTCCGCCACTGGTGGCGCTGTCCCGCGCGCTGCGCCCGGTGATCTTCACGATCAACGCGTTCGCCAACGCGCTGCTGAAGCTGCTGCGGGTCGAGACCCGCGACGAGGTCGTCGCGTCCTTCTCGGACGCCGAGCTGGCGCAGATCGTGAAGGACTCCGGCGAGGCGGGCCTCATCGACGAACGCGCGCTGGAGCGGCTGCACGACGCGCTGGAGCTGGGCCGGCGGCCCGTGCGGGACGTGGTGCTGCCCCTGGAACGCGTCGTCTACGCGAGCGTGGGGGTCACCCCGGAAGGGCTGGAGCGGCTGTCGGCGGAGTTCGGGTTCTCCCGCTTCCCGGTGGTGGACGAGCAGCGGCGGATCGTCGGCTACCTGCACGTGAAGGACGCCCTGGACGCCTCGCCGCGGGACCTTCCGTTCCGGCTGGGCGACATGCGGCCCATCGCGCGGGTGCGGGAGAGCACGCCGATGGACGACGTCCTCACCGCCATGCGGGGCAGCCGGACGCATCTGGCGGCCGTCCTCGGGACCGACGGGCGGCTCGCCGGGCTGATCACCATGGAGGACGTGCTGCGGGAGCTGTTCGGACAGCGGACCTGAGTCCGGGACCGGGCGACCGACCGACGGGTATGTGCCGCGGGATACCATCTGTGTCGCCATGCAGACGAACCCCACATACAGCAGCCTCGTCGCCCTGGGCGACTCCTTCACCGAGGGCATGTCGGACCTCCTCCCCGACGGCACCTACCGGGGCTGGGCCGACCTCCTCGCCGCGCGGATGGCGGCCACCACGCCCGGTTTCCGGTACGCCAACCTCGCGGTGCGCGGCAAACTGATCCAGCAGATCGTCGACGAGCAGGTCGAGGTCGCCGCCGCCATGCGGGCCGACGTCGTCACCCTGGTCGGCGGGCTCAACGACACCCTGCGGCCCAAGTGCGACATGGGGCGGGTGCGGGACCTGCTGACGGAGGCCGTGGAGCGGCTGGCGCCGCACTGCGGGCAACTGGTGCTGATGCGCAGCCCCGGCCGCCAGGGGCCGGTCCTGGAGCGCTTCCGCCCGCGCATGGAGGCGCTGTTCGAGTGCGTCGACGAGCTCGCCGGGAAGCACGGCGCGCTGGTCGTCGACCTGTACGGGGCGCCGTCGCTCGCCGACCCCCGGCTGTGGGACGTGGACCGGCTGCACCTGACCGCGGACGGGCACCGCAGGGTCGCCGAGGCGGTCTGGCAGACGCTGGGCCACACACCGGAGGACCCCGAGTGGCACCTGCCCCCGGAGGCGACGCTGCCGCCGCGCTGGGTGGCGCGGCGGGTCGAGGACGCGCGGTTCGCCCGGCAGCACCTGCTGCCGTGGATCGGCCGCCGGCTCACCGGCCGTTCCTCCGGCGACGGTCTGCCGCCGAAGCGGCCCGAGCTGCTGCCGTACAAGGGCCTGTAGCGCCTCCTTGTGCTTTCCTCCAGGTCACCCGGTGGCGCCGACCTGCAGGAATCGCCAGTAGACTCCGTGCACGTGACTGCTGCGCCCGCCAAGCCCCGTATCCCGAACGTCCTCGCCGGACGCTACGCCTCCGCCGAGCTCGCCACGCTCTGGTCGCCCGAGCAGAAGGTGAGGCTGGAGCGGCAGCTCTGGCTCGCCGTGCTGCGGGCCCAGAAGGACCTCGGGATCGAGGTGCCCGACGCGGCGATCGCCGACTACGAGCGTGTCCTCGACACCGTCGACCTGGCCTCGATCGCCGAGCGCGAGAAGGTCACCCGGCACGACGTGAAGGCGCGGATCGAGGAGTTCAACGACCTCGCCGGGCACGAGCACGTGCACAAGGGGATGACCTCCCGCGACCTCACCGAGAACGTCGAGCAGCTGCAGATCCGGCTCTCGCTGGAGCTGATGCGCGACCGTACGGTGGCCGTGCTGGCGCGCCTCGGCAAGCTGGCCGGCGAGTACGGCGAGCTGGTCATGGCCGGCCGCTCCCACAACGTGGCCGCGCAGGCCACCACCCTCGGCAAGCGGTTCGCCACCGCCGCCGACGAGCTGCTCGTCGCGTACGGCCGGGTGGAGGAGCTGCTGGGCCGCTACCCGCTGCGCGGCGTCAAGGGCCCGGTCGGCACCGCGCAGGACATGCTGGACCTGCTCGGCGGCGACGCGGACAGGCTCGCGGAGCTGGAGCGGCGGGTCGCCGGGCACCTGGGCTTCTCGCAGGCGTTCACGAGCGTCGGCCAGGTCTACCCGCGCTCGCTGGACTACGAGGTCGTCACCGCGCTGGTGCAGCTGGCCGCCGCGCCGTCGTCGCTGGCGAAGACGATCCGGCTGATGGCCGGGCACGAGCTGGTGACCGAGGGCTTCAAGCCGGGCCAGGTCGGCTCGTCCGCGATGCCGCACAAGATGAACACCCGTTCCTGCGAGCGCGTCAACGGCCTGATGGTGATCCTGCGCGGCTACGCCTCGATGACCGGCGAGCTGGCCGGCGACCAGTGGAACGAGGGTGACGTGTCCTGCTCGGTGGTGCGCCGGGTCGCGCTGCCGGACGCGTTCTTCGCGCTCGACGGCCTGCTGGAGACGTTCCTGACGGTGCTCGACGAGTTCGGCGCCTTCCCGGCGGTCGTGGCCCGCGAGCTGGACCGCTACCTGCCGTTCCTCGCCACCACCAAGGTGCTGATGGGCGCCGTGCGCGCGGGCGTCGGCCGCGAGGTCGCGCACGAGGCGATCAAGGAGAACGCCGTCGCCACCGCACTGGCGATGCGGGAGCGGGGTGCCGAGCGCAACGACCTCCTCGACAAGCTGGCCGCCGACGAGCGGCTGCCGCTCGACCGGGCCGGGCTGGAGGCGCTGATGGCGGACAAGCTGTCCTTCACCGGTGCCGCGAGCGACCAGGTCGCCACCGTCGTCGGCCGCGTCGACGAGATCGTCAAGCAGCGCCCGGAGGCTGCCGGGTACACCCCGGGGGCGATCCTCTGACGCGCTTCACCCAGGCGGAGCTGGAGGCCGCCCGCGACCGCCTCGTACCGGATGTGGTCGCGGACGGCCTGCGCGTGCTGTTCTGCGGCATCAACCCCGGTCTGATGACGGCCGCGACCGGCCACCACTTCGCCCGCCCAGGCAACCGCTTCTGGCCGGCCCTGCACCGCTCCGGTTTCACGCCCCGGCTGCTGCGGCCGTCGGAGCAGCGGGAACTGTTGTCGTACGGGCTCGGGATCACCAATGTGGTGGCGCGGGCGACCGCGCGGGCCGACGAGCTGAGCGCCGAGGAGTACCGGGAGGGCGGGCGGCTGCTCGCCCTGAAGGTGGCCCGGCTGCGGCCGCGGTGGCTGGCCGTGGTGGGGGTCACCGCGTACCGCGCGGCGTTCGACGACCGGAAGGCGCGGGTCGGACCGCAGGCCCGGACCATCGGCGACACCCGCGTGTGGGTGCTGCCCAATCCCAGCGGGCTGAACGCCCACTGGACGCCGGAGACGCTGGCGGAGGAGTTCGGACGGCTGCGGGAGGCCGCGGCCGGGCGGTGACGGCCGGTGGTCAGGGCGGGGGTGTCTCCGCGACCACCGCCAGCAGCTGGATCACGTCGGCCGGGCCCCGGTCGGCGACCGCGACGGCGACCCAGCGGCCGGTGCCCTGCACCTCCCACAGCCGGGCCGAACCGGCGCGGGCGCCGAGCCAGGCCCACGGCCCGGGGGTCTCCTCCCGCTCCGTGCGCGGGTTCCAGGGATCGGTGTCCCCCCAGCGGGAGGCCAGCACCTCGTACACGGCGTCGCGGGCCTTCTCGAACCGGTCCACCGTGACCGCCCGCCGCGCGGGATCGCCGTCCGGTCCGTCATCGGTCTCCAGCACGGCGACGTGGTGGCCCGGCCCCCCGAAGCCGGTGTCCGACGGGCCGTGCTCCGCCGGGAAGGGGCGGAAGCACAGCTCGTCGATGAGGGCGATGTGCCGGGCGATGTTCACGGGTCCAGTAAACCCGCCGCCCTCGGTGATCGGCGGGGCGACGGCCGACTTCCGGTCAGGCGTCACGGCGGCGCAGGCTCCACGCCCCGGCCAGAAGAGCGGCGGCCGTCCACAGCGCGGTCACCGCGAGTCCCGGCCAGGGGCCGAGGGTGCCGTCGTGGGTCTCGTGCAGGACCACCTGTCCGGCCCGGTCGGGCAGGAAGTCGGTGACGGTGCCGACCGCGTCGCCGATCACGAAGGACACGACGAGGATGAAGGGGATCAGCACGGACAGCGTGGCCACTCCGCTGCGCAGCAGGGTCGCGAGGCCCGCGGCGAACAGGGCCATCAGCGTGAGGTAGAGGCCGCAGCCCACGACACCGCGGACCTGCTCGGCCGGGGTCAGGCCGCTCGCCGCCGGACCGAGCCCCGCCCGCGCCGCCAGGAGGGCGGCCAGGGAGGTCGGCAGGCTCACGGCCAGCACGGGGACGGCGATGGCCGTGGCCTTCGCGGCGAACCAGCGCCCGCGCCGCGGGACCGCGGCCAGCGAAAGCCGCAGGGCGCCGTCGTGGTACTCCGCCGACACGGCCATGGCACCGAAGGAGATGGCGGCGATCTGGCCCAGTGTGACACCGGACAGGGCCGTGAACAGCGGGTCGAGCTCCGGGTCCGAGGCGCCGTCCACCCCGGCGATGGCGGAGAACGCCGTGGTCACGGCGAACAGCGCGAACAGGGCTCCGGGGAGCGAGCGGACGGTGCGGATCTTCAGCCACTCGGCGTGGAGAACAGGTGCGAACTGCATGGTCAGGCCTCCTGGGGCTGCGCGGCGAACTCGGTCTCGGTGGCGGTCAGGTCCAGATAGGCCTGTTCCAGCGTGCCCTCGTCCGCAGTGAGTTCGAGGATCGGCACCCCGGCGGTGGAGGCGAGGCGTCCGACGTCGTCCACGCGCGCGTCCGGCACGGTCCAGTGGCCGTCGGGGTGTTGCACGACGTCGTGGCCGTGTCCGGCGAGGACCCTCCTGAGGGCGGCGGGGTCGGAGGTGCGGACGCGGACGGCGGGGCGCACGCGCGCGTCGATGAACTCCCGCATCGGGGTGTCCGCGAGGAGACGGCCCCGCCCGAGGACGACGAGGTGGTCGGCGAAGGAGGCGGTCTCGTTCATCAGGTGGCTGGAGACCAGGACGGTCCGCCCCTCGTCCGCGAGCCGGCGCAGCAGGGTGCGGATCCACACGATGCCTTCCGGGTCGAGGCCGTTGGACGGCTCGTCGAGCATGACGACCTCCGGGTCCCCGAGCAGCGCGGCGGCGATGCCCAGCCGCTGGCGCATGCCCAGGGAGTAGGTCCGCACCCGGCGGCGCCCCGCCTGGCCCAGGCCGGTCTCCTCCAGCACCTCGTCGACCCGGCGGTCCGGGATCCGGTGGCTCGCCGCCAGGACGCGCAGATGGTCGCGGCCGGTGCGGGAGCCGTGCGCGGCCTGCGCGTCGAGCAGGGCGCCCACGTGGCGCAGGGGGTCCTGGAGGGTGGCGTACGCACGGCCGCCGAGGGTCGCGGAGCCGGACGTGGGGTGGTCGAGGCCGAGCACCAGGCGCATGGTGGTGGACTTGCCGGCGCCGTTGGGGCCGAGGAACCCGGTGACGCGGCCGGGCAGGACGCGGAAGGAGAGGTGGTCGACGGCTCGCCGGGTGCCGTACTCCTTGGTGAGGTCCTGGACGTCGATGCTGGTCATGGCAGCAGCGTGACGCCTCGTACGGGGGCGGGGCCTCCCCCGCCGGTGGAGATCGTCTCCCCCGTGCGGGGGAGGTCTCCTGTCGGTGGCGGCTGGCACGATGACGCAATGGTCCGCTTGCTGCGCCCGTTCGGCCGGGCGGTGACGTACACACGGTTGCTGCACCTGTTCATCGCGATCGTGTGGCCGTCGCTGTGGCTGTTCGTCCAGGAGGCGTGGTGGACCTGGGCCGCGGCGGCCCTGGTGCTCGTACCCGTCGGGCTGGTGCCCGCGATGCGCACCGCGGAGGGGTTGCAGGCCAGGCTGCTGCTGACCGGTCAGCGGCACGACAGCGAGAGCGCCGGCGTCGTCGTCGCGCCGTCCGCCTCCTGGAGCGACCGGGGCAGGCTCGTCGTATGGCTCCAGGCGCGGCTGCTGATCGGCTGCGCGACCTCCCTGGCCACCGTGCAACTGCTCATGGTCACGGTGGACTTGGCGGCGGCGGCGTTCGGCAGGGACACGGCCTCCGGCGAGTTGCTCCTCCTCGAGGGCCACGCCTGGTGGCACGTCCTCCTGCTGCCCCCGGCCCTGGTGACCCTGGCGGCGCTCGTGGTCGCCTCGGGCCGCCTGATCACGGCACTGGCCCACCGCCTGCTCGGCCCCTCCCCCGCCGAACGGCTGGCCGCCCTGGAGGAACGCACCGAGCAGCTCCTGGAGCGCACCCGCATCGCCCGGGAACTCCACGACTCCATCGGCCACGCCCTGACCGTGGCCGTCGTGCAGGCGGGCGCCGCCCGCGCGGCCGGCGATCCCGCCTTCACCGACCGGGCCCTGGAGGCCATCGAGGAGACCGGCCGGGCCGCGCTGGAGGACCTGGAGCGGGTCCTCGGCGTCCTGCGCGAATCCGGGCGGCCGGTCGGCGGGCGGCCGACCCTCACGGACGCCGGCCGGCTGCTGGAGTCCGCGCGGGCTTCCGGCGCGCAGGTCGACGCCGGTATGACCGGACCCCTGGACACCGTGCCCGGGCCGGTCTCCCGCGAGGGGTACCGCATCCTCCAGGAGGCCCTGACCAATGTGCTGCGGCACGCGGGCGCCGTCCCCGTGCGGGTCCGTATCGCGGTCGACGACGGCTCGCTCGGCCTGGAGGTCCGCAATCCGCTCACCGGGGCGATACCCGGGCCCGGCCGGGGCAGCGGCCTGCGCGGCATACGCGAGCGCGCGGTCCTGCTGGGCGGGCAGGCGCACACCGGTCCCGACCGGGGTGACTGGCAGGTGCGGGTGGAACTGCCGTTGCGCTGATCTACGCTGGCCGGATGCCGGTCACCGTTCTGCTCGTCGACGACGAACCCCTCGTACGCGCCGGCCTGCGCGCCGTGCTGGAGGCGCAGCCCGACATCGAGGTGGTCGGGGAGGCGGCCGACGGCGCGGCGGTGATTCCGCTGGTGCGGCGGCTGCGGCCGGACGTGGTCGCCATGGACGTGCGCATGCCGCTGCTGGACGGGATCGAGACCACGCGCGCGCTGCTGCGGTCGGTCGACGCACCGCCGAAGATCCTCGTCGTGACGACGTTCGAGAACGACGAGTACGTGTACGGGGCGCTGCGCGCGGGCGCCGACGGGTTCCTGCTGAAGCGGGCGCGGCCCGCGGAGATCGTGCACGCGGTGCGGCTGGTCGCCGAGGGCGAGTCGCTGCTGTTCCCCGCCTCGGTGCGCCGGCTCGCGGCCGAGTACGCCGACGGTGACGGCAACCGCGCGGCCCGCGACGTGCTGGAGCGGGCGCGGCTGACCGGGCGCGAGGAGGAGGTGCTGCGGCTGATGGCGCGGGGCCTGACGAACGCGGAGATAGCGGCGCGGCTGGTGGTGGGGACGGAGACGGTGAAGTCCCATGTGAGTGCCGTGCTGGCGAAGCTGGGGGCGCGGGACCGGACCCAGGCGGTGATCGCCGCCTACGAGTCGGGCTTCGTGGCGCCGGGCTGAACCTCCTCCCCGGGCCGCTCCCGCCCGGAGGTCGCCGGGGTCCGCCGCGCCGAGTACGATCCGCCCAACACGCGCACGAGCTGGGAGGACGGACGGTGGGTCGGCTGACCGGCGGGGACCCCTCGCTGCTGCGAAGGATCAACTCCGCGGTGGTGCTGCACGCGTTGCGGGCCACGGACTGCGCGACGCTGACCGAGGTGACCCGGGTGACGGGGCTGTCCCGGCCGACCGTCGAGGGCGTCGTGGAGGGGCTCATCGAGGCGGGCCTCGTCGTGGAGACGGCGGCCGAGGAGGGCGCCGCGCGGCGGCAGGGGCGGCCAGCGCGGCGGTTCCGGTTCCGGGCGGAGGCCGGGCATCTGCTCGGCCTGGAGATCGGGGTGCACCGGGTGGCGGCCCTGCTGGCCGATCTGGACGGCCGGGTGATCGGCGCGCAGGCGCGGGACGTCGACGAGACCGTCGACGCCGACGAGCGGCTGGAGCGGATCGGCACGGCCGTCGCGGAGCTGTTGCGGCGGGCCGGTGTTCCGCGCGGTTCGCTGCGGGCCGTGGGGGTGGGCACGCCGGGGATCGTGGAGGCGGACGGCACGGTGCGGCTGGGCACGGCGCTGCCGGGCTGGACGGGCCTCGGCCTCGGCGAGCGGCTGAGCCGGTCCTTCAAGTGTCCGGTGCTGGTGGAGAACGACGCCAACGCGGCCGTCGTCGCCGAGCACTGGAAGGGCGCCGCCAGGGGGACCGACGACGTGGTGTTCGTGCTGGCCGGGCTGAGCCCGGGCGCCGGCTCACTGATCGGCGGGCGGCTGCACCGGGGGTACGGCGGGGCGGCCGGCGAGATCGGGGCACTGCATCTGCTGGGCCGGGAGGCGACCCCCGAAACCCTGCTGTCCACCACGGACGAGCCGCTGCACCCGCTCGACGAGCAGGCGGTCGCCGAGGTCTTCGCCCAGGCCCGTGAGGGTGACACGCGGGCGCTGGCGGCCATGGACCGGTTCATCCGCCGGCTCGTCCACGACGTGGCGGCGCTGGTGCTGGCCCTCGACCCGGAGCTGGTCGTGATCGGCGGCTGGGCGGCCGGTCTGGACGGCGTCCTGGAGCCGCTGCGCCGCGAGCTGGCCCGCTACTGCCTGCGCCCGCCGAAGGTCACCCTGTCCCACCTCGGCGAGGCGGCGGTCGCCACGGGCGCGGTGCGCCTGGCTCTCGACCATGTCGAGGAGCAACTCTTCGCGGTGGAGGGCACGGTGACGGCCCGCCGGTAACGGGCACGCCGCATCGGCGCCCAGCGCCCGGGGGTCCCGGCTCGCCGCGTCCCCGACTCCCCGCGTCCCCGACTCCCCGCGTCCCCGACTCCCCGCGTCCCCGACTCCCCGCGTCCCCGCTCCCGCGGGCAGTCGTGCCGCCCTGGGAGTACCTCCCAGGCCCTTCAGGCACTGGGGAGGCACGACTGCCCGCGGCTGCGGCGGTGCGGCTGCCCTCAGCCGCGGGGTGGCTACGGCGGTGCCGCGGCACGCGGCTACGGGGGAAGGTCAGGACGCGCGGCGTTCCGGGCCGTGGTGGATCTCGACGCCGCCGCTGTCCCCGAAGGTCAGGCGGCAGGTGTCCGCGCGGTAGGTGGCCACGGAGAGCGCGGCGGTGCGGCCCCGGGCGATGAAGCGGGTGGTGACGACGAGGACGGGCGCACCGGGCAGGCGGTCCAGTTCGCGCGCGTCGTCCGCGCGGGCGGAGCCGAGCTCCACCGCGTTCTCCTGCCGCTCCAGCTCCAGGCGCTGCAGTTCCCGCAGCACGGCACGCGCGCGTGCCGTGCCGGACGGCGCGTCGATGGCGGACAGGTCCGGGACCGAGTCCGCCGGGATGTAGAGGAGTTCGGCGGCGACGGGCTGGCCGTGGGAGACGCGGGAGCGCCGCACGACGTGCACGGACTCGTCGCGGCCGGTCACCAGCGTCTCGGCGACGGCGGCGGGCGGCACCTCGAGCGCGCAGTCGAGGGTCTGCCAGGCGTCGTGCGGCCCGCCCGGCCAGGCGTGCCGGGCCGTGCCGACGGACACGCCCATGCGCGGCGGGGCGACCGTGGTGCCCACACCGCGGCGGCGCTGCAGCCTGCCTTCGAGTTCGAGTTGTTCCAGGGCCTGCCGGAGCGTGGCGCGGGCGACGCCGAAGCGGGCGGCGAGGTCGCGCTCGTTGGGCAGGACCTCACCCACGGAGAACTCCGAGTCCAGCGCCTCGCTGAGCACGGTCCTGAGGTGCCAGTACTTCGGTTCCGGCACCGTTTCCAGCTGCGTGGTCCCCACCCTGTCCTCCACGATCGCCGTGTCCGGCCGCGTTTTAGCGCCCTTGTTTATTAAAGGTTGTTTCACTTATCTGCGACCATAAGGCGCCCCTCACCCTTGGTCAATACCAATCGGGCACGACGACGGGCTCCGCCGCGGCGGGGACGTCGGTGCGGGGCGCCGGTGCGGGGGCTTCTACCGGACCGCGGCGAGCGGACGCAGCTTGTCGGGATTGCGGATGACGTACACCGTCCGGACGCGCCCGCCGGCGACGTCGAGCTGGACGACGGAGTCGGGCTCGTCGCCGGACAGGACGAGCACCGCGGGGCCGCCGTTGAGCTCCAGGAAGCGGAAGGAGAGGTCCGGCACGCTCTTGCGGGCGACACCGAGGAGGAAGCGGCCCACGTGGTCGGCGCTCTCCAGGACCCGCAGCGGGGCACGCGACTTCCCGCCGCTGTCGCCGACCAGACGCGCGTCCGGGGCGAGCAGTTCCAGCAGGCCCTCCAGGTCGCCGTCGGCCGCCGCGGCCAGGAAGCGTTCGGTGAGGTCGCGGCGCTCGGCGGGGTCGACCTCGTAGCGCGGGCGGCGTTCCTCGACGTGCTTGCGGGCCCGGCCGGCGAGTTGGCGTACGGCCGGTTCGCCGCGGTCGAGCACGGCCGCGATGTCGGCGTACGGATAGCCGAACGCCTCCCGCAGCACGAACACCGCGCGCTCCAGCGGCGACAGGGACTCCATGACGACGAGGACGGCGAGGGAGACGGAGTCGGCGAGGACGGCCCGTTCGGCGGCGTCCGGGACGGTGTCGCCGAAGTCGGTGACGTAGGGCTCGGGCAGCCACGGGCCGACGTACGTCTCGCCGCGCGCCTTGATCTGGCGCAGCCGGTCGATGGCGAGGCGGGTGGTGACGCGCACCAGGTAGCCGCGCGGTTCGCGCACCTCGGCCCGGTCGCCGCCCGACCAGCGCAGCCACGCGTCCTGCACCACGTCCTCCGCGTCGGCCACCCGGCCCAGCATGCGGTAGGCGACCCCCAGGAGGACGGGGCGGTGTTCCTCGAAGACGTCGGTCACGGTGTCGGTGGTCACGGCACCATCCCAGCCGACCCGCGCGACCGTGTCCAGGCGGCACCGGCCGTCGGGACCCGCCCACCGGGGGCTACCCGTCGGTAGCAATTGCTGACAAGCTGTCTACGACGCCGGGCGGCGTCCGTTTCCGCGAGTCCCAGACGAGGAGCACCCTCATGTCCGCGACCGTCTCCTTCGAGGTCACCTCTCCCCTCGGCCCGCAGACCGTGACCCTGTCCTACGCCCGCGCGGGCCGCGGCGAACCGCTGCTCCTGCTGCACGGCATCGGCCATCACCGCCAGGCCTGGGACCCGGTGGTGGACATCCTGGCGACCGAGCGCGAGGTGATCGCCGTGGACCTGCCCGGTTTCGGCGCCTCCCCGCCGCTGCCCGGCGGCCTCGTCCACGACCTGCCGACCATGAACGCCGCCCTGGGCGCCCTGTGCGAGGAGCTGGAGCTCGGCCGGCCGCACGTCGCGGGCAACTCGCTCGGCGGCCTGCTGGCCCTGGAACTCGGCCGGGAACGGCTCGTACGGTCCGTCACCGCCCTGTCCCCGGCGGGTTTCTGGACGCAGGCCGAGCGGCGGTACGCCTTCGGCGTGCTGATCGGCATGCGGCGGATCGCGGAGCGGATGCCGCTTCCGCTGGTCGAGCGCCTCGCCCGCTCCGCGGTCGGCCGGGCGGCGCTGACCAGCACCATCTACGCCCGCCCCGGTCGCCGTTCCCCCGAGGCCGTGGTCGCCGAGACGCTCGCGCTCGCCGGGGCCACCGGTTTCGCCGAGACCCTCCGCGCGGGCACCGCCGTACGGTTCACCGACGACGTGCCCGGCATCCCGGTGACCGTCGCCTGGGGCGCCCGGGACCGGCTGCTGATCCCCCGGCAGGGCGTCCGCGCCAAGCGGACCATCCCCCGGGCCCGGCTGGTCCGGCTGCCCGGCTGCGGCCACGTCCCGATGAACGACGACCCGGCGCTGGTCGCGCGCGTCATCCTCGACGGCAGCCGCTGAGGGCGGGCCGTACGGCGCCGCCCCCTTTCCCGGAACGCCTAGTGTGGCCCTGTCATGACGTCACCGCAGACCGGCCCCGAAGAGCCCGCCGCCGCCTCCACCTCCTCCGCCTGGGAGTTGCTGCTGCCCGCCGCCTCCGCACCGGCACGCGCACGCGGCCGTTCGCTGCAGGCCGCGCTGCGCGAGGCGGTGCGGTCGGGGCGGCTCGCCCCGGGGACCCGGCTGCCGTCGAGCCGTGACCTGGCCGCCGACCTCGGCGTCTCGCGGGGGCTGATCACGGAGGCGTACGAGCAGCTGACGGCGGAGGGTTATCTGCGCTCCGGCCGGGGCTCCGGGACGTGGGTGGGAGCGGCGGTGCGGGCCGCCCGCCCGCGCGCCCTCGACCTCGCCCCGCGCACCCCCGGCGCCCGCGCGGACTTCGTCCCCGGCACCCCCGACCTGTCGCTGTTCCCCCGCGCGGCGTGGGCGGCGGCGCAGCGCGGGGTGCTCGCGGACCTTCCGCACCAGGAGCTGGGTTACCCCGATCCGCGCGGACTGCCCCGGCTGCGCACGGCGCTGGCCGGACTGCTCGCGCGGCGCCGGGGCGTGGTGGCCGATCCCGAGCGGATCGTAGTGGTCTCCGGGGTGGCGCAGGCGACGGCGCTGCTCGGTTTCGCCCTCCGCGCGCGCGGGTCGCGCACCGTCGCCGTGGAGGATCCCGGCAGTCCGCAGCACGAGTCCCTGTACGCCGCCGCCGGGGTCACCGCCGTACCCGTACCGGTGGACGGCGAAGGGCTCGCGATGGAGCCGCTGCGGGCCTCGGGGGTGCGGGCGGCCGTCGTGACGCCGGCGCACCAGTTCCCCACCGGCATCGCGTACTCCGCGCGGCGCCGGGCCGAACTGCTCGACTGGGCGCGGTCCGTGGACGGGATCGTCCTGGAGGACGACTACGACGGCGACTTCCGCTACGACCGGGCGCCCGTCGGCGCCCTCCAGGGGCTCGACCCCGAGCACGTGGCCTACACCGGCTCGGTCAGCAAGTCCCTCGCCCCGGGGCTGCGGCTCGGCTGGCTGCTGGTGCCGCAGGGGTGGGCCGAGGAGGTGGTGGAGCGCAAGCGCACCATGGATCTCGGCCACCCCACCCTGGACCAGGCGCTGTTCGCCCGGTTCCTGGAGCGCGGCGACTACGACCGTCAGCTGCGCCGCTGCCAGCGCGCCTACCGCGAGCGGCGCGACGCCCTGGTCGCCGCCCTCGGGGAGCACTTCCCGGGCGCCGGGGTCTCCGGGATCGCGGCGGGGCTGCACGTCATCGTCTCGCTGCCCGGGCGTTACGGGCCGCGGGAGCGTTTCCTCGCGCGCGTGGCGGAGGCCGGTGTGGCGGTGCGCCCGCTCACGGAGTACGCGCACGACGAGGTGCCGGAGGAGGGCGTACGGCTCGTGCTGGGCTACGCGCACGTGGCGCCCGCGCGGATCCACGAGGGGGTGCGTCTGATGGCGGAGGCCGCCGCCCGGTAGGTGCCCGCTCCCCGCCCGTGCGAGTTGTTCACCCGGTGTTCGCGTGCGGGCCGCGCCGTCCGAGTAGGTGTGGTCGCGCACACTGGCCGGATCCCGTCCCTGGAGGCGCATCCATGTCACACCGTCCGCTCCCCGGCCGCCGCGCCGTTCTGCGCGGCTCGCTCGCGGCCTCGGCGGCCCTGACCCTGCCCACCGCGCTCGGCGCGGCGCCCGCCTTCGCCCTCTCCGGGCGCCCGCGGGCCGAATGGGGCGTGCAGACCGGCGACGTCACCCGTGACTCGGGGCTGGTGTGGGTGCGCTCCGACCGTCCGGCGCGGATGATCGTCGAGACGTCGGCGACCGAATCGTTCCGCCGCCCGCGCAGATGGCACGGTCCGCTGCTCGGCGCGGGCACCGACTTCACCGGTACGACCCGGCTGCACGGGCTGCCGTCCGGCGAGCAGATCCACTACCGGGTGCTGCTCGCCGACCCCGACGACCCGCGCCGCACCGGTGAGCCGGTCACCGGCACGTTCCGCACGGTCGCCGCCCGGCGCCGGGACGGGGTGCGGTTCCTGTGGTCGGGCGACCTGGCGGGGCAGGGCTGGGGCATCAACCCCGACTTCGGCGGCTACCGCATCTTCGACGCGATGGCCCGGCTCGACCCCGACTTCTTCCTGTTCAGCGGTGACACCGTCTACGCCGACGGACCCATCTCCGCGACCGCCGCCCTGCCGGACGGCGGCGTCTGGCGGAACGTCACCACCGAGGAGAAGGCCAAGGTCGCCGAGACCCTGGCCGAGTTCCGGGGCAACTTCCGGTACAACCTGCTCGACGAGAACCTGCGCCGGTTCAACGCCCAGGTGCCGTCCATCGTGCAGTGGGACGACCACGAGGTGCGCAACAACTGGTACCCGGGCCAGCGGATCGCGGAGACGGACGCCCGGTACACGGAGAAGAGCGTCGACGTGCTGGCCGCCCGGGCGCGGCGCGCGTTCAGCGAGTACTTCCCGATGTCCACGCTGCGGCCGGGCGCCCGGGAGGGCCGGGTGTACCGGGTGCTGCGGCAGGGACCGCTGCTCGACGTGTTCGTGCTGGACATGCGGACGTACCGCAACGCCAACTCCCCCGGCGACCAGACCGTGGACCCGCAGGGCATCCTCGGGCGGGAGCAGCTGGAGTGGCTCAAGCGGGAGCTGTCGCGGTCGCGGGCGGTGTGGAAGGTGATCGCCGCCGACATGCCGATCGGCCTCGTCGTGCCCGACACGAGTGAGGGCGGCCGGCACGTCGAGGCGGTGGCCCAGGGCGACCCGGGGGCGCCGCTGGGCCGGGAGCTGCAGATCGCGGAGCTGCTGCGGTTCGTCAAGCACCGGCGGATCACCGGCACGGTGTGGCTGACGGCCGACGTGCACCACACCTCGGCGCAGCACTACCAGCCCTCGCGGGCCGCGTTCGGCGACTTCGAGCCGTTCTGGGAGTTCGTCTCCGGTCCACTGAACGCGGGCGCCTTCCCGGCCAGCGCGCTCGACGGCACCTTCGGTCCGGAGCGGGTGTGGGTGAAGGCGCCGAGCGCCTCGAACGTCTCGCCCGCCGGCGGTTACCAGTTCTTCGGCGAGGTCGACATCGACGGCGACAGCGGCGAGTTGACGGTGCGGATGCGGGAGCAGGACGGCACCGTGCTGTTCACGAAGACGCTGCGGCCGGGTCTGGTCGGTCAGTAACTCAACAAAACGGGCAGAAGCGCGCTTTACCCATCAGTCACAGTGCGTTCGTGATCACGAAACACGATTCCTTCACAGTGACTGTATGAGTCGAGACATGTCTGAAGTGACGAACACCCGGCACGGCGGCCCCGTGCACCGCCGGTGGAACCCCGTCGGGCTCACCGCGCGGTGCACGGCCGCCTTCCACGCGTGGTGGGCACGGCGCCACGGCCACGCACCGCCGGCGCACGATACCGGCGGTGCCCGGCCGTCCGCCGCCGTGGCCGGGGACAGCGTGCTGTGGCGGATGCGGACGACGGTGAAGGACGAACCCGGCGCGCTGGCCACGCTCTGCACGGCGCTGGCCGAGCGGCGGGTCGACATCCTGAGCCTGCAGACGCACCCGCTGGGCGAGGACACCGTCGACGAGTTCCTGCTGCGGGCGCCCGAGGGAACGGACCTCGTCGCCGCCGTGTCGCTCGCCGGGGGTGCGGACACCTGGACCGAGCGGGCCGACGCCCACGATCTGGTGGACGCGCCGACCCGGGTCCTCGGACTGGCCGCCCGCACCGCGCAGGACGCGGCCGAACTGCCGCTCGCACTGCGCCAGTTGCTGGGCCGGTGCACGATCCGCTCCCGGCCCGCCACGTCCCCGGGCGGCCGGCGGGTGGACGGGACCGTGCCCGAGGAGGGCTCCCTGGAGGACACCGTGATCCGGCTGCGCGCCCCGGAGGGCGGGGAGATCACCGTGGAACGGCCGTATCTGCCGTTCACGCCCACCGAGTTCGCCCGCGCCCGCGCGCTGGTGGAGCTGGACGCCCGGCTCGGTCCGCGGATCCCGCGCGGCCGGGACGTCCTCACCCTGCCGGAGGGCGGTGACATCTCCGTGCGCCGCGCGGACACCGGCGATCTGGCGGCCGCGCGGGCGATGCACGAGCGGTGCTCCGCCGAGACCCTGCGCATGCGCTACCACGGGCCGGTCGGCGACGCGGACCGCTATCTGAACCACCTGCTCAGCCCGCGCTTCGGCCGCACGCTCGCCGCGCAGACCGCCTCGGGCCGCATCGTCGGCCTCGGTCATCTGCTGTGGGACGGCGACGAGACCGAGGTCGCGCTGGTCGTGGAGGACGCCTGGCAGCGCCGGGGCATCGGCGCCGAACTGCTCACCCGGCTGGTGGCGATGGCGGCCGAGGACGGCTGCGCCCAGGTGTACGCCGTGACGCAGGCGTCCAACACCGGCATGGTCGCCGCGATGCGCGGCCTGGGGCTGCCGCTCGACTACCAGATCGAGGAGGGCACCCTGGTCGTCACGGTCCGCCTGGACGCCGTGGCGGACCGCCGCGTGCCCGGGGGGCGGGAGCACGGCGAGCGGATCGGCCGGTCGTAGCCCGTCGCGCGCGGACACGCGGCGCCCGCGCCGGCACCGTGCTCGAGCACGAAGCCGTGGCCGGCGAGCGACCGCGGGGCGCCGGCCGGCGAGCGCGCGAGCGCGGGGTTCCGGCCGCCGCGCGGGCACACGGGGAACGGCCCGGCGGTTCGCGCCGCCGGGCCGTTCCCCGTGTGCGCCGCCTCAGACCCGGGCCGGCGCCTCCGCCGGTGCGGGCGTCCCGGCCCGCTCCCCCAGGGCCGCGTCCAGATCGGCCCACAGGTCCTCGACGTCCTCCAGGCCGACCGAGAGCCGCAGCAGCCGGTCGCTCACCCCGGCGTCCCTGCGGTCGTCGGCGTCGACGATGCGGTGGCTGATGGAGGCCGGGTGCTGGATGAGGGAGTCCACGCTGCCCAGGCTGACGGCCGGGGTGATCAGGCGTACGCCGGCGATCACCTCGTGCGGGTCCCCGTGCACCTCGAAGGAGACCATCGCCCCGCCGATGCGCGGGTAGTGCACCCGGGCCACGCGCGGGTCGGCGGCGAGCCGGGCGGCGAGTTCGGCGGCGTTCGCGGACGCGGCCCGCACCCGTACCGGCAGGGTCGCCAGGCCGCGCAGCAGCAGATAGCCGGCCAGCGGGTGCAGCACGCCGCCCGTGGCGAACCGCACCTGGCGCAGCCGCCCGGCGAACTCCTCGTCGCAGGCCACCACGCCCGCCAGCACGTCCCCGTGCCCGCCGAGGTACTTGGTGGCGCTGTGCAGCACCAGCCGCGCCCCGTGTCCGGCCGGGCGCTGGAGGACCGGCGTGGCGAAGGTGTTGTCGACGAGCAGCGGCACGGAGCCGCAGGCGTGGGCGACGGCCCGCAGGTCGATCTCGGCGAGCGTGGGGTTGGCCGGGGTCTCCACGAGCACCAGGCCGGTGTCGGGGCGCAGCGCGTCGGCGACCCCGGCCGGGTCGGTCCAGGTCACCTCGGAGCCGAGCAGCCCGGCGGTCAGCAGGTGATCGCTGCACCCGTACAGGGGACGCACGGCCACGACGTGCCGCAGCCCCATCGAGCCGCGGACCAGCAGGACGGCGCTGAGCGCGGCCATGCCACTGGCGAACGCGACCGCCGATTCGGTGCCTTCGAGCCGGGCCAGGGCGGTCTCGAAGCGGGCGACGGTCGGGTTGCCGAGCCGCCCGTAGACGGGCGGACCCTCCGGCTCGGCGCCGGTGGTGGCGAAGGCGTCGATGCGGGCCGCCTCGGCGCGGCTGTCGTACGAGGGGTAGGTGGTCGACAGGTCGATCGGCGGGGCGTGCAGTCCCAGTCCGGCGAGATCGTCGCGGCCTGCGTGCACGGCCTCGGTGGCGAGTGCGCGTGGGGTGCGTCGCGTGTCCATGCCCAAGTCCATGGACGGAAGGGTGAACACCGAACGGGCCAGGGGAGCGGAATCCCGTGTTACGTTCGGCCAATGGCCGAATCTGTCGTACTGGATCCGGTCGACCTCCATCTGCTGCGGCTGTTGCAGAACGACGCCCGGACGACGTACCGGGACCTCGCCGCGCAGGTCGGGGTCGCGCCGTCGACCTGTCTGGACCGGGTGACCCGGCTGCGCCGCTGTGGCGTGATCCTCGGGCACCGGCTGGAGCTGGACCCCGCCAAGCTGGGGCGCGGGCTCCAGGCGCTGCTGTCGGTGCAGGTCAGACCGCACCGGCGGGAGCTGGTGGGGCCGTTCGTGGAGCGGATCCGGGCGCTGCCGGAATCGCTGACCGTGTTCCATCTGACCGGCCCCGACGACTATCTGGTGCACGTCGCGGTCGCGGACATGGCTGACCTGCAACGGCTGGTGCTCGACGAGTTCACCGCCCGGCGGGAGGTGGCCCGCGTGGAGACCCGGCTGATCTTCCAGCGGTGGGACTGCGGGCCGCTGCTGCCGCCTTCGCCCACAGCTCAAACGGGATGACGTACCGCGGGCCCGGTACCAGGATGGTCCGCATGTCTCAGACCCACAGCGCGCTTCCCCGTCAGGTCGCCGACGCCTACGTCGACGAGCTCATCGCCCTCGACCCGGTCACCGGAACGTTCCTCGGAGTGAAGGAGAGCTCCTCCCGTCTGCCCGACCTCTCGCCCGCCGGGCAGGAGGCGCTCGCCGAGCTCCAGCGGGCCACCCTCGCGCGGCTCGACGAGGCCGAGCGGCGGCCCGGCGCGGACAGCGGCATCGAACGCCGCTGCGCCCGTCTGCTGCGCGAGCGGCTCACCGCCGAACTGGCCGTGCACGAGGCCGACGAGGGCCTGCGCTCGGTCGGCAACCTGGGCACGGTCGCGCACTCGGTGCGCGAGGTGTTCACCGTGACGCCGGCGGAGACGGAGGAGGACTGGGCGGCGATCGCCGAGCGGCTGCGCGCGGTGCCGGCCGCGCTGGCGGGCTACCGGGAGTCCCTCGCGCTGGGCCTGGAACGCAAGCTGTACGCGGCTCCGCGCCCGACGGAGACCTTCGTCGGGCAGCTCACCGAGTGGGCGGACACCGGCGGGGGCCGCGGCTGGTTCGAGGACTTCGCCGCCGCGGGACCGGACGCGCTGCGCACCGAGCTGGACGAGGGCGCCCGCGCGGCGACCGCGGCCGTCGTGGAGCTGCGGGACTGGATGCGCGACGTGTACGCGCCGTCGATCGAGGGCGCGCCGAACACGGTGGGCCGGGAGCGCTACGCCCGCTGGGCCCGCTACTACAACGGGACCGATCTCGACCTGGACGAGGCGTACGCGTACGGCTGGTCCGAGTACCACCGGCTGCTCGGCGAGATGAGGAAGGAGGCCGAGAAGATCCTGCCCGGCGCCGCGACGCCGTGGGTGGCGCTGGCGCACCTGGACGAGCACGGCCGCCACATCGAGGGCGTCGACGAGGTCCGCGCGTGGCTCCAGGGCGTGATGGACCGGGCGATCGAGTCCCTGGACGGCACCCACTTCGACCTCGCCGAGCGGGTGCGGAGGGTGGAGTCGCGGATCGCCCCGGCGGGGAGCGCGGCGGCGCCGTACTACACGCCGCCGTCGGAGGACTTCTCCCGCCCGGGCTGCACCTGGCTGCCCACGATGGGCCTGACCCGCTTCCCGGTGTACGACCTGGTGTCGACCTGGTACCACGAGGGCGTGCCGGGCCATCACCTCCAGCTCGCGCAGTGGGTGCACGTGGCCGCGGACCTCTCCCGCTACCAGGCCTCCGTGGGCATGGTCAGCGCCAACGCCGAGGGCTGGGCGCTGTACGCGGAGCGGCTGATGGACGAACTCGGCTTCCTCGCCGACGCGGAGGAGCGGCTGGGGTACCTGGACGCGCAGATGATGCGGGCGGCCCGGGTCATCGTCGACATCGGCATGCACCTGGAGCTTCGGATCCCGGCGGACTCGCCGTTCCACCCGGGTGAGCGCTGGACTCCGGAGCTGGCCGAGGAGTTCTTCGGGGCGCACAGCAGCCGCCCGGCGGACTTCGTGGAGAGCGAGCTGACCCGCTATCTGACGATCCCGGGCCAGGCGATCGGCTACAAGCTCGGCGAGCGGGCGTGGCTGCTGGGCCGGGAGAAAGCCCGCGAGCGGCACGGCGACGCCTTCGACCTCAAGGCCTGGCACATGGCCGCGCTGTCCCAGGGCTCGCTGGGCCTGGACGACCTGGTGGACGAACTGTCGGCGCTGTGAGCCGGGCCTACGCCGTCAGCGCCGTCAGCGCCGGAACCCGCCCTCGGAGTCGATGACCTGGCCGGTGATCCAGTCCGCCTCGTCCGTGGCCAGCCACGCGATGAGGCGGGCGGGGTCGTCGGGCATGCCCCAGCGGCCGGCGGGGAAGCGGGCGGCGACGGCGTCATAGGCGTCGCCGGTCAGGTAGTCCGTGTCCACGGGACCGGGGTTGACGGTGTTCACGGTGACCGCGTGCCCGGCCAGGGCGGTCGCCAGGGAGCGGGTGATCGAGGCGAGCGCGCCCTTCTGGAGGGCGTAGGCGATCTCGCCCGGCATACCGCCCGCGATGTCCTGCCCGGAGGTCATCATCACCACGCGCCCGCCCGGGCTGTGCGGGGGCAGCGCGGCGCGGTGCCGGGCGTGGGCCTGGACGAGCAGCAGCACCGAGCGGGCGTCGACGGCCCAGTGCGCGTCGAGCATGGCGGCGTCGACGGTGTCGAGGTCGCCGTCGGAGCCGCTGAGGGCGTGGTTGGCGACGAGGATGTCGAGCCGTCCGCCGAGCGCCTCGGCCGCCCGGGCGTGCAGTTCGGCGGGGGCCGCGGGGTCGGTGAGGTCGCCGGGACCGGCGAGCACGCGGGCGTCGGGGTCGCCGAGGGCGTCGCGCACGGAGGCGGTCACGTCCTCGGTCCGGTCGGCGCCCCAGGGCATGGCGGCGTCGTGCGGCACGTGGTGGTGCAGGTAGACACTGGCTCCATAAGCGGCCAGCCGCCGGGCCACGGCATGACCGATGCCGCCGCGCCGGCTGGCCCCGGTGACCAGCGCGGTCCGGCCCCGCAGGGGCAGGGGGTCGCGGCGGAGTGCTTCAGGTGCGGGATGCGGAAGCCTGGGCATGATCGCCCATCATGCGGGGCCGGGCGGGCCGGCGCACGCGAATATCGGCCGGACGGTCCGCCCGCCCGGCGGTGCGGCCGCCACGGTGCTCCCGGCCGAGCCGTGCGCCGTGGCCGTCCACGGTGCGCACGGACCGAGGCCGGCGGGGTCGCCCGGGGGCGCTCGTCCCCGCCGGCCCGGTGGCGGGCGCCGCCCCCGTGGCGGCGGACCGCCGGTCAGGCCAGCGGCCGGACCTGGACGAGGACCAGCCAGGTCTCCGGGCCGGGCTGCACCTGGGCCGCGCGGACCGCGTAACGGCCCGGGGTGAGCGTGAGGCGCGCGTGGTCGGTGCCCGTGGAGTCGCTGCCGGGCCAGGCCGCGTCGAACAGGACGACCGTGCCGGGCACCTTCCAGTGCACCTCGGGCTGCCACCGCGCGGTGTGCAGCGCCGCCGGGACGCTCGCCAGGAGTTCCGCCTCACCGTCACCGGCGATCCAGCGGACGAGGGTGCCGTGTTCGGGGAGGAAGGCGGTCGCGGCGGGCTCGTCGCCCAGGACCAGGGCCGCCGCGTCGCCGACCGGGAGGAGCCCGACGAGTCCGTCCACCTCGCAGGCCCGGTCGTAGTCCGAGGCCGTCTCGTCGCCGTCGGCGCCCGTCCAGAACGGCAGCACCGTCTCCGGCACCGCGACGAGCGGCCCGCCGCCCGACTCCACCCACTGGACCGTGCCCGGCTCCGCGTGTCGCACCATGCGCAGAACCTACCGGGTCGGCTCCCTCACCGGATCCGGGGGTTCAGCATCCGCAGTCGTCGGCGCCCACGGGCGCCGTCAGCGGGTCGGGGGCACGGCGCTCCCGGCCCCGCCAGGTCTCGAACTCGAAGCCCTCACGCACCCAGTACTCGAATCCGCCGAGCATCTCCTTGACCCGGTAGCCGAGTTCGGCGAGGGCGAGCGCGGCGCGGGCGGCGCCGTCGCAGCCGGGGCCCCAGCAGTACGTCACGACCGGGACCGACGGGTCCAGGAGCTCGGCGGCCCGCTCGGGGACGAGCGCGGTGGGAAGGTGCACGGCGCCGGGGACATGGCCCTGGTCCCAGGCCTCGGTGGAACGGGAGTCCACCAGGACGAACCCGGGGTCGCCGCCGGCCGCGAGCGCGGCGGCCACGTCGGAGACGTCGGTGTGGAAGGCGAGGCTCGCGCGGAAGTGGGCGGCGGCCTCCGCCGGGGAGGCGGGGGCGACGCGCAGGACGGAGTTCACGGTGGTGGTGGTCATGGGAGAGAAACTACGGCCGCGGGACCCGGGCCTGAAGTGGAGAACCCCGGCCTCCACCTTGATCGGCCGGGGATTCCCTGCTACTTCTCGGGAATGACCGCGTATTCCCCGGACGCCACCGACTGGCGCATCCTCGACGTCCTCCAGCGGGAGGGACGGACCGGTTTCGCCGAACTCGCCCGCGCCGTCTCGATGTCCGCGAGCGCGGTCACCGAACGGGTGCGCCGCATGGAGGAGGCCGGGGTCATCCAGGGCTACGCGGCGGTGGTGGACCCGGAGCGGATCGGGCTGCCGATCCTGGCCTTCGTACGGCTGCGCTACCCCGCCGGCAACTACAAGCCCTTCCACGACCTCGTCGCCGTGATGCCCGAGATCCTGGAGGCGCACCACGTGACGGGCGAGGACTGTTTCGTCATCAAGGTCGCCGCCCGTTCGATGCGGCACCTGGAGGAGGTGGCGGGCCGGATCGGCGCGCTCGGCTCGGTGACCACCAGCGTCGTCTACTCCTCGCCGCTGCCGCGCCGCCCGCTGGGGCGGTGAGCCGGCCTCAGCGGGCCCCGCGCAGGCGCAGTTCCGAACCGGAGCGTCCCTTCACGACCTCCAACTGGGCGTGTATCCGTCGCCGCAGATCGCCGACGTGACTGACGATGCCCACGCTGCGGTCGCGTTCCCGCAGGGAGTCCAGGACGTCCAGGACCTCGTCGAGGGTCTGGTCGTCGAGGCTGCCGAAGCCCTCGTCGATGAAGAGGGTGTCCAGCCGGACCCCGCCCGCCTCGTCGGTGACGACGTCCGCGAGGCCGAGCGCGAGGGCGAGGGAGGCGAAGAAGGTCTCGCCGCCCGAGAGGGTCGCGGTGTCGCGCTCCCGTCCGGTCCAGGCGTCGACGACGTGCAGTCCGAGTCCGCTGCGGCCGCGGCCGGTGCGGTCGTCGGAGTGGACGAGGGTGTACCGGCCGGACGACATGCGGTGCAGCCGTACGGTCGCGGCGGCGGCGACCTGTTCCAGGCGGGCGGCGAGGACGTACGACTCCAGGCGCATCTTCCGCTCGTTGTCCGCCGAGGTGCCCGCGGTGAGTCCGGCCATGCGGGCCACCCGGTCGTACTCCTGGCGCAGTGGTCCCAGCCGACGCACCGAGGCGGCGGCCCGCACGGAGAGCCGGTCGAGTTCGGCGCAGCGCCGGTCGGCGGCGTCCCGCGCGGAGGCCGCCTCGCGCACCCTGCGGCCGGCGTCCTCGGCGGCCCGCTGTGCGGTGGTGAGGTCGGCGGGCGGCTGCTGTGCGGCGGCCACGGTCTCCGGTTCGGCGAGGACGGCCCGTACGGCGGCCTCCTCCTGCTGCCAGGCGTCCAGGCTCTGCTGGAGTTCGCGGTGTGCGGTGTCGTCGAGGAGGGCCTCGGCGGCGGCCTGCGGGGTGTCGAAGCCCGCGCGGAAGGCGGCGTCGGCGAGCCGGGCGTCGGCTTCCTTGAGCCGCTGGGCCGCGTCCTCGGCGGCGCGGGCGGCGTCGGCGGCGTCCGTGAGCCGTGCGACGTTCCGCTCCAGCTGCGCGGCGCGCGCGGCCACGCTGGTGGCGTCCCCCCGCGCCTGCGTCAACTCCTCGGTCAGCGCGGCGTGTTCTTGGTCCAGCCGCTCGCGGTGGCCCACGCGGGAGGCGGCCCGGACGGCCGCCTCCCGCTGGGCGGTGATCCTCAGTTCGTGCTCCCGCTCGGCGCGGCGCAGCCGCTCCTGCTCGGCGTGCAGTACGGAGGCGGCGTCCCGGGCCTGGGTGTACTGCCGCTCCAGCTCCTCCGCTTCACGGGCGAGTTGTGCGGTCGCGGTGTCCCCGGCCTCCGCGCTCGCGGCGGCCAGCGCCTCCCGGACGGCGCCGAGCCGCCGCTCGGCCTCGGCGCGCTGGTCGTCGGCGCGCTGGTGGTCGGCGAGGGCGCGTTCCTCCGTCGCGCGGTCGACGTGCCCGTCGACCTTGCGGGCGGGGGCGGGGTGTTCGGTGGCGCCGCAGACCGCGCAGGGTTCGCCGTCGGTGAGGCCGTCGGCCAGTTCGGCGGCGATGCCGTTCAGGCGCTGTTCCTTGAGGTCGAGCCAGTGCTGCTTCGCCGCGAGCGCCTGTTCCCGGGCGGCGCGGGCCTGTTCCTCGGCCGCTTCCGTCTCCCCGGCCAGCCGGTCGCGCAGCCGCGCGGCGTTCAGCCGCTGCCACGCGGGGTCGCGCAGCACGGCGAGTTCACGGGCCGTGGTCTCGGCCCGCCGAGCGGACTCGATACCGGTCTGCAGACCGGTGCGGGTCTCCTCCCAGTCCGCGAGCCAGGTCTCCGCGTCCTCCCGCACCTCGTCGTCGGCACGTTCCTGGCGGTCCAGGTCGGCGCGCTCGTCGAGGAGTTCCGTCAGCCGCCGCTCGGCGCGGCGGGCCGACTCCAGCCCGCCCAGTTCCTCGGCGGCCCGGCGGGCGGCGGCCGCGAGCCCGGCCGCTCCCGCGTCCGCGAGGGGCGCCGGGAGCAGGGCACGCGCGCGCAGTTCGGCACCGGCCGCCCGCCGGTGCCCGTCCTCGGCGGAGTCCCGCAGGTCCAGGGCGGGGGCGACGGTCTCGGCCTTGCGGGCCCGCTCCAGGCGGGTCCGCGCCTCGTGGTGGGCGCCGGACCGCTCCTCGAGCCGAACCGCCCGCTCCCGTGCCTCGGCGAAGCGCCGTTGCAGCCGGTCCCGTTCGCGTACGGCGTCCAGGACGCGGTCGGCGTCGGCGAGGGCGGACTCGGCGGTGGCGAGGCGGCAGCGGGCGGCGGCGAGCTGTTCCCGCGCGGTGCTGCGGGCGACGGCGGCCGCGCCCAGCACGGCCTCGGCCAGTCCCGGTTCGCCGGGCGTCAGCTCGGGCAGCTCCATGGAGTCGCCCGCGGCCTGCTGCATCCGGTGCGCGTCGGCGAGCAGGTCGGCGTCGCCCTCGCGCACCCGGGCCTCGGCGGCCCGCCGGCGTTCGGCGAGGCGCTTCTCCACGTCGGCGAAGCGGCGGGTGTCGAAGAGGCGGCCCAGCAGCCTGCCGCGGGCTTCGGCGTCGGCGCGCAGGAAGCGCGCGAAGTCGCCCTGGGGCAGCAGCACGACCTGGCAGAACTGCTCCCGGCTCATGCCGAGGAGCTGGGTGATCTCCTCGCCGATCTCCTGGTGCGAGCGGCTGAGGTCCTTCCAGGTGCCCGAGGCGGCGTCGCGTTCACGCAGCCAGGTCTGGGCCTTGTCCACGGTGGTGCCCGTGCGGCGGCCCTTCTTGGGACGCTCCCAGGGCGGCTGCCGGGTGATCTCCAGCCGGCGGCCGGCGACGGTGAGTTCGAGGGTGACCTCGGTGCGGACGCCCGGGGCGGCGTGGTCGCTGCGCAGGGTCATGCCCTGGCCGCTCTGCCGGGCACCGGGGACGGAGCCGTACAGCGCGTAGCAGACGGCGTCCAGTACGGAGGTCTTGCCGGCGCCGGTGGGTCCGTGCAGCAGGAAGAGCCCCGCGGCGGACAGCTCGCCGAAGTCGACGCTCTGGGTGCTCCCGAAGGGCCCGAAGGCGGTGATGTCCAGCCGGTGCAGCCTCATCGCGCCACCTCCCGCACCGCGTCGTCCGCGCGGACCGCGTCGAAGGCGTCCCGCAGGACGGCCCGTTCGTACGCGTCGGGTCCCGCACCACGCACGTGGGTGACGAAGTCCTCGGCGATCTGCTGGTCGTCGCGGCCGGCGAGGCGGCGGGCGTAGGAGACCGCGGGGTCGTCCGCCACCCGGTCCGGGTCGAAGACCAGGCTGAGAGTGTGCGGGAAGCGCTCGGTGAGCCGGGCCATGGGGTCGGCCGGGCGGACCGGGTCGGTGAGCGTCGCCTCGACCCACGCCTCCGTGTGCGGTGCCAGCGCGGGATCGGCGAGCAGTTCCTCGAGGGTGCCGCGGATCCGGGCCAGCGGGCGCGGCACCGGGCAGTCCACGCGCTCGGCGGTGACCGCCCCGTCGGCGGCCAGGTCGACGAGCCACATGCTCTTGCGGTGGCCGGCCTCGGAGAAGGAGTACGGCAGCGGGGAGCCCGAGTAGCGCACGCGTTCGGTGAGGGTCTGGCAGCCGTGCAGATGCCCCAGCGCCACGTAGTCGACGCCGTCGAACACCCCGGCGGGCACGGCGGCCACCCCGCCGACGGTGATGTCCCGTTCGCTGTCGCTGGGTTGGCCGCCGGTGACGAAGGCGTGCGCGAGGACGACCGAGCGGGTGCCGGGCGGGCGGGCGGCGAGGTCGGCGCGGACGCGGTCCATGGCGGCGGCGAGCACCGTCTCGTGGCCGGCCCTCTCCACCCCGAAGGTGTCCTTCACCAGGGCGGGTTCGAGGTACGGCAGCCCGTAGAAGGCGACGTCCCCGTGCCCGTCGGACAGCACCACGGGCGTGCCGCACGCGGACGGTTCGGTGCGCAGGTGGATGCCGGCGCGCCCCATGAGCCCGGCGCCGACGCCGAGGCGGCGGGCCGAGTCGTGGTTGCCGGAGATCATCACCGTCGGCACGCCGAGACCGGCGAGACGGTGCAGGGCGTCGTCGAACAGCTCGACCGCGGCGAGCGGCGGCACCGCACGGTCGTACACGTCCCCCGACACGACCACCGCGTCCACCTCGCGCTCACGCACGGTGCTGACGAGGTGGCCGATGAACTCCGCCTGGGCTCCGAGCATGCCGACCCGGTGGAAGGACCGGCCGAGGTGCCAGTCGGAAGTGTGCAGCAATTTCACGAAATCGCCCCGACCTGCACGTTTACCCCCACCGCACCTCAAATACCAGCACGAACCAGCACGAGGCTCGCGTCACGCCCACCACGCTAACTCATGTTGCCCCCCGGTCCACCACTCACCTCGAATCACCCCCGTGATCCGAGTGCGATTCCGGTGTGTCCGCGTAATCACCTGTCACCGGTTCTTCGAGGCCGGGTGTGCGGGGTCCCGGCTCCACGTCATCGTGTCCGCCGTGCGAAGGCCCTGCGGCTCCGGCCGGGGCGGAGTCGTGCTCGCGAAATGAACGGCCCCGGGTGCGCGGCTTCCTCGAGGGTGTTCGTCGGCTCCGAAACTGCCGCCACTCCGCCATTGGATCGACGGCGCTGAAGAATGCCCGCAACTCTTCCACCGCACCTGCCGGCACGCGGTCGGTACCGAACGTGGGCGAACAGCCTCCCGTTCTCCCGAACAGCTCATGGATACGACGGGATTTCCCTGGGCGGCAGGGACGTTGCGTGCTGTCGTTCCGTCGGATCGAGCACGTGGGTCCGTCCGGCAGGTTCGCGACGTCAGCCGTCACACGGAGGAAGAAGCCGCCCTCCGGTACGCACACATACGCAACTCGGCTGAGTCTCGCGGGTCAAGAAGGCTCCACAGCGTGCCGCGGCTCCGGAGGCGCGCCGAGGGCGGAGTGGTGGTTGGCGTCGGGAACCTGCCAGAGAATGGCGCCCGTTCCTGCTGGACTGGAATTCACGCTCCGCTTTGTGAGGCCCGACTCAGGACGGAATCCATGTCCACAGCGACCACCACTTCTGCCCGTTCCCCCGTACCCCCGGACCGCTCGCCCCTGATCTCCTGGCTGGCCGTCATCTCGGTGATGCTGGGAATCTTCTCCATCGTCACCACCGAAATCCTCCCCATCGGCCTGCTCACCTCGATCGGAGCGAGCTTCACCGTCTCGGACGGAATGGCGGGTCTCATGATGACCATGCCGGGATTCCTCGCCGCGGTCTCAGCACCCCTCGTCACCGTCGCCACCGGCCGCATCGACCGCCGCACCATGCTCGCCGTCTTCATCCTCCTGCTCGCCCTGGCCAACTTCCTCGCCGCCGCGGCGTCCAGCTACTGGCTCGTCCTGGTCTCCCGCATCATGGTCGGCATCACCATCGGCGGCTTCTGGTCCATCGGGGCCGGACTCGCCGCCCAGCTCGTCCCCGCCGCATCCGTCGGCCGGGCCACCTCCGTCATCTTCTCCGCCGTCCCCCTCGGCTCCGTCCTCGGCGTCCCCCTGGGCACCTTCATCGGCGACACCGCCGGCTGGCGGACCGCCTTCCTCGTCATGGGCGGCTTCACCCTCGCCGTCCTCGCCCTGCTCCTCCTGGCCGTCCCGCCCCTCCCCGCCCACCAGGCCACCCGCCTCCACGTCCTCACCCACATGCTCCGCAACACCAACACCCGCTACGCCCTCGTGACGACCTTCCTCGTCGTCCTCGCCCACTTCGGCACCTACACCTACGTCACCCCCTTCCTCGAACAAGTCACCCGTGTCAGCAGCGGCCTCATCACCATCTACCTCCTCGTCTATGGAGCAGCCGGCATCGCCGGCAACTTCCTCGGCGGATCCACCGTGGGACGTCATCCCCGCGCCACCTTCGCCACAGCCGCCGTGCTCATCGCCGCAGCAACCCTCCTCCTACCAGTCCTGGGCAGGTCGGACGCCGGTGCCGTGGCGCTCCTGATCGTCTGGGGCATCGCCTACGGAGCCGTCCCCGTCTGCTCCCAGGCCTGGTTCTCCCAAGCCGCACCCGACTCCCCCGAAGCCTCCTCCGTCCTGTTCACCGCCTCCTTCCAGGCCACCATCTCCCTCGGAGCCCTCGTCGGAGGAGCCGTCCTCGACCGTTCCTCCCCCTCCACCGTCATGATCCTCGGCGGCCTCGCCGCCACCCTCATGGTCCTGGCAGCCTGGGCCCACCACGCGCGAAAGCACACATGGCCCCAGGCGACGTGAGCTCACCGCCCCGAGTGCGGCCGGTCTCCCCGGCACACCCTTGCGTTCGTCCCCTCGTCCGGTCGTGCCCGCCCCCGCAGTGACCGGCCCGGCGGAGGGAGCGGGAGATCCGTGACGACCTCCACCGCAGGCCGCTCCACGGCATCCCTCACGAGTTGGTGCGTGATGGCGGGTGAGGCGTGTCCGTCCTGTTCACGGCCGTTCTCAGGTCACGGCTCAGGCCCAGGTGGCCGTCGTCGAGCAGCACTTCGACCAGGTCGAAGTGGTGGAGGCAGCCGGTCCACGAACACCAACCGGCACCGGGCACCCGCACCCGGTGCACGTCTCCTCACCCCACCCCGCATCCGCAAGGCAGCTGCCCACGGACAGGCCGACTCCTCGGCCGGAGAAGCCAGATGTTCCGTCGGGATACCCGTGAACAACGGATGCGCCGACACTGCCCGATCGACCGTGCCCCTCACCGCAAGAGCGTGCCCGCCCGCTGTCACGCACCAACTCGTGAGGACCGGTCACGCGTCCCCGTACGCCTCCCCGCCCAGCTCGAACCCGGCCGTCCCGGCGGTCGCGTCGGCGAGCCACGCGCGGAAGGCGGGTACGTCGGCGTCCGGGAGGCCGATCTCGATCGTGACCTCCTCGCCGTAACGCACGTCCCGCACCTCGCGTCCGGTGGCGCGCAGGTCGTTCTGGACCTTGCCGGCACGCTGGTGGCCGACCGTCACGGTGGCCAGCCGGAAGCGGCGCCGGGTGATCGTGCCGAGGGTGTCCAGCGCCTCGCCGACGGCACCGCCGTACGCGCGGATGAGGCCGCCGGCGCCGAGCTTGACGCCGCCGTAGTAGCGGGTGACGACGGCGACGACGTACCGCATGTCGCGGCGGAGCAGCATCTGAAGCATGGGGACGCCGGCGGTGCCGCCGGGCTCCCCGTCGTCGCTGGCCTTCTGGGTGGAGGCGTCGGCGCCGATGACGTACGCCCAGCAGTTGTGGGTGGCGTCGGCGTGCTCCTTGCGGACGGCCGCGACGAAGTCCTGCGCCTCCTGCTCGGTGGCCGCCGGGGCGAGGGCGCACAGGAAGCGGGAGCGGTTGATCTCGGTCTCGTGCACGCCCGCGCGGGCGACGGTGCGGTACTCGTCCTGCATCCGGCCAGCCTATGCGTCCCCGCGCGGGCTACCGGCGCCCGCCCCGGGGCACGGTCAGCGACGTCAGGAGGGCGGCGCCGGGGGCGAGGTCCCGCCACGCGGCGCCGCGCCAGGACAGGACGGCGATCGCGGAGGTGGGGAACTTGGCGCGGACCCGGTCCAGGGTGTCGTCCAGGCCGTCGCCGGCCAGGGTCAGGACGAGGTCCTCCAGTCCCGGGTTGTGTCCGATCAGCAGCAGCGTCTCGACCTCGGCCGGGGTCTCGCGCACCACGTCCAGCAGCTCGGGCACGCCGGCGTGGTACAGGCGGGGGTCGTGGCGGACCGGCGGGGGCGTGCCCCACTGCGCGGCGACCAGCTCCCAGGTGCGGCGGGCCCGGACGGCGGTGGAGCACAGCGCGAGGCCCGGCAGGCAGTCGGCCTCGGCGAGCGCGCGTCCGGCGGCGGGGGCGTCCCTGCCGCCGCGCGGGGCGAGCGGACGCTCGTGGTCGGTGACGCCCTCCGGCCGGGCGGACTTGGCGTGGCGCAGGACGACCAGACGGCGCAGCGGTCCCGGCCCGGCACGCTCGATCACGCCGGGACTCCCAGGTCGCGGGTGAGGTCGAGGCCGAGCAGCCGGTCGGCGTAGGCGTACGTCTCGAAGCGGGCGCCGTCCGCCAGGTCGGGGTCCGTCTCCACCGCGCGGAGGACGCCCAGCACTCCGGCCGTGTCGAGATCGTCCTCCCACGCGGTGCGCAGACCGGCGCGCACCGCGTCGGGGACCGGCCGCGAGGGCCGCCGTGCCCAGTCGGCGACCGCACGGCGCCAGCGGTCGAGGGTCCCGGCGGCGTCGGCCAGGGCGGCCGGGCCGACCGTCACGGGCTCGCTCCTGGGGCGGGCGAGCAGGGTCAGGCGCAGGGCGGCGGGGTCGGCGCCGTCCGCCTCCCCGTGCACGGCGGCCACGGCGACGCGCACCCCGTCGGGTGCCGCGCCGCCCTCGCTCACCACGTGCAGCACCTGGGCCTCGCCCAGGCCGGTGCCGGTGTCCCCGCCGTCCTCGAAGGGCCGGACCCCGAGGGCCGCGCCCGCCGCGCGGAGTTCCGCCCGCTGCCGATCGCCGGTGAGCAGTGCCCAGACCGGCGTGCCGCCGAGTTCCAGGGCGCGTACGAGCAGGTCGGCGACGAGCAGCACACGCAGGTTCGTCGGGTCGGACCCCTGGGTGTGGGCCTCGACCCGGGTCAGGCCCCGCCGGGCGGGGGCGGCGTCCACGGGTTCGCCGGTTCGGGCGTCGGTGATGCGCAGCACGAGGCGAGCGTAGGCGCGTGAGCGGGCGTACGCAGGTATCCGGGCCGCTTTTCGGGGCGCCGTGTGCGGTTCCCGGCGCCGGACGGCCCGGTGGCCGGTACAGTCCGCCGGCCCCGGGGGGAACGAGTGGTGCCGGGAATCACCGTGCGCCCCGGTTCGTTGTGCGGAGCGACAGCCCTTTCACGACTCCCGGGAGGCCGACGGTGTACGGCGACGAGGCGACGGTCCGCAAGATCCTCACCGGACTCGGTGACACCTGGGCCGTGGTCGGCCTGTCGTCGAACCGGCAGCGCGCGGCGTACGGCGTGGCCCAGGTGCTCCAGCGGTTCGGCAAGCGCGTGGTGCCGGTGCACCCGAAGGCCGAGACCGTGCACGGCGAGCAGGGCTACGCCTCCCTCGCCGACATCCCCTTCGAGGTGGACGTCGTGGACGTGTTCGTCAACAGTGAGCTGGCCGGGGCCGTCGCGGACGAAGCGGTGGCCAAGGGCGCCGGGGCGGTGTGGTTCCAGCTCGGCGTCATCGACGAGGCGGCCTACGAGCGGACCCGCGCGGCGGGCCTGGAGATGGTGATGGACCGCTGCCCGGCGATCGAGATACCCCGGCTCGGCTAGGGCCCGTCCCGGGGGGCGCCGTGCCGCCATAATGGCGCGATGGATGAGAGCTCCTCCCACCTCGATTCCCCTCCCCCGCAACGCTTTCCGGTCGTCGTCGTGGGTGCCGGGCCCGCCGGGCTCACCGTGGGCAACATCCTGCGGGCGGCCGGCCTGGAGTGCCTGGTCCTGGAGACGGAGAGCCGGGAGTTCGTCGAACGGCGGCCGCGGGCCGGGGTGATCGAGGAGTGGGCGGTACGGGGCCTGGAGCGGCGAGGCCTCACGCGGAACCTGCTGGAGCGGGCCGAGCCGCACACCGCGTGCGAGTTCCGGTTCGGCGGGGAGCGGTACCGCTTCTCGTACCAGGAGCTGACGGGTCGCCACCACTGGGTGTATCCGCAGCCGTTGCTGGTGACCGACCTGGTGCGGGAGTACGCGGACGTGCGGGGCGGGGACATCCGGTTCGGCGTGCGCGACGTGCGGCTGCACGACCTGGACGGCGACCGTCCGTCGGTGTCGTACGTCTGCCCGGAGACCGGCCGGCGGGAGGTCGTCGCCTGCGACTTCGTCGCGGGCTGCGACGGGGCCCGCGGGGTGACCAGGGCCTCCCTCGCTCCGGAGCGGGCCCGGGTGGCACGGCACGACTACGGCATCGGCTGGCTGGCCCTGCTCGCCGAGGCGCCGCCGTCCGCCGACTGCGTCCTGTTCGGCTGCCATCCGGACGGCTTCGCCGGTCAGATGCCCCGGGGCCCCGAGGTGACCCGCTACTACCTGCAGTGCCCGCCCGGCGACGACCCGGACAACTGGCCGCACGAGCGCGTCTGGGCTCAGCTGCGGCGCCGGCTCGGGGCGGCCGGAGCGGCCCCGCCGGCCGAGGGTCGGCTGCTCGAGAAGCGCGTGCTGGACATGCACGACTACGTCACCGAGCCGATGGCGTCCGGCCGGCTCTTCCTGGCCGGGGACGCGGCACACGTGGTCGCGCCGATCGCCGCCAAGGGCATGAACCTCGCCCTGCACGACGCGTTCCTGCTCGGCGACGCGCTGGTCGCCCGTCTCACCGAAGGCGACGACAGCGGACTGGCCGGCTACTCCGCGGCCTGTCTGCGGCGCGTGTGGGACTACCAGGAGTTCTCGCAGTGGCTGTCCGAGCTGTACCACGGTGCCGCGGCGGGGGATCCGTTCCGTGCGGGCACCACGCTCGCGCGGCTGCGCCGCCTGTTCTCCTCCCCCGCCGCCGCTGCCGCCTTCGCCGAGCAGTACCTCGGCACGGCGGCCCGGTACTGAGGCCGCGGCCCCGTCAGTCGTGCGGCGGCCGGTCGCCGATCCGGTGGTCGGCCACGTTCAGCGCCTCGTCCACCAGCCGCCGCAGATGGCCGTCGCGCAGGGAGTAGATCACCCGGCGGCCCTCCTTGCGGGTGTCCACCAGACCCGCGAGCCGCAGCCGCGCCAGATGCTGGCTGACCGCGGGCCGGGCCGCGCCGCAGGCCTCGGTGAGTGTGGTGACATCGGCCTCGCCGCCGGTCAGGGCGTGCAGCAGGGCCAGCCGGGTGCGGTCGCCGAGCAGGGCGAGCAGCTCCGCCGCGAGCGCGTAGTGCTCCTCGCCGGGTGTGCGCGGGTGCTCATCGTGCGCAGGTGACAGGTGCATGCGTGCGCTCATACGCACATAATGGCGGGGTGGGCGCCGCCGCGTCCACCCCGCGCACCGGAAGGGGACGACCGTGAGCGACCGCCACCACCACAATGAGCACGAGCACCGCCGGGCTTCGCCGCTCCACCGCCTCGCCCATCTCCTCACCCCGCACTCCCACGAGACGACCGGCAAGCTCGACTCCGCGCTGGAGTCCTCGGCGAGGGGCGTGCGCGCCCTGTGGGTCTCCCTGGCGGTGCTGGGCGTGACGGCGCTGGCGCAGGCGGTCGTGGTGGCCGTGTCGGGCTCGGTGGCGCTGCTCGGCGACACGGTGCACAACGCCGCGGACGCGCTGACCGCCGTACCGCTGGGCATCGCCTTCGTCCTGGGGCGACGCGCCGCCACCCGCCGCTTCACCTACGGCTACGGGCGCGCGGAGGACCTGGCGGGCATCGCGATCGTGCTGACGATCGCCGCGTCCGCGGCCTTCGCCGGCTGGACGGCGTTCGGCCGGCTGCTGGACCCGCGTCCGGTCGAGCACGTCCCGGTGGTCGCCGTCGCGGCGCTGCTCGGGTTCGCGGGCAACGAGTGGGTGGCCCGGTACCGCATCCGGGTCGGGCGTGACATCGGCTCGGCCGCGCTGGTCGCCGACGGGCTGCACGCCCGTACGGACGGGTTCACCTCGCTGGCGGTGCTGCTGGGCGCCGGCGGCTCGGCCCTGGGATGGCGGTACGCCGACCCGGTGGTGGGGCTGGCGATCACGGCGGCGATCGTCCTGGTGCTGCGGGACGCCGCGCGGGAGGTGTTCCGGCGGGTGCTGGACGCCGTCGATCCGGCGCTGGTGGACCGGGCCGAGCGGGCCCTGGCCCGCGTGCCGGGGGTGCGCGGGGTGGGTGAGCTGCGGCTGCGCTGGATCGGCCATCGGCTGCGCGCCGAGGTGGCGGTCGTGGTGGACGGCGGGGCGACGGTGCGCGAGGCCCATCGTGTCGCCGTCGAGGCCGAGCACGCGCTGCTGCACGCCGTCCCCCGGCTGGCCTCGGCCCTGGTCCACGCCGATCCGGAGCCGGTGCCGGGCGAGGCGGATCCGCATCTCGCACTGGCCCATCACGCGGCACGCCGGACGCCCTGATCCCGGCGCCGACGGAGAGGACCCGGCCGCCCTCGCTCCGGCGGTGACCGCCGCACCCGCGCCGGCCTCCCGGGCCGTCACGCCCCGGGAGGCCGGCCGGGGGCGTGACGGCCCCGCGTCGCCGCGGGGCCGGACCGGCGCTTCAGGCCGCCTGGAGCACCTCGTGCTTCCAGAAGCCCGAGAAGGTGATCCTCTCCTTCGGCAGGCCGGCCCGGTGCAGGTGCCTGCGTCCCTCGGTGGCCAGCGTCGACTCGCCGACGACGAAGGCGTATCCCGCCGGGTCGGCGGAGCGGTGCCGCAGGAGTTCACCGAGCGCGGCGCTGCCCGGAACGGACGTGTCACCCTCGCGGAGCACCCAGGTCACGGTCACTCCGGGCGGAGCGTCGAGCTCGCGCCGGTCGCCCGCGGTGGGCACCTCCTGGATGAGCCGGCCCCTCGTCCCGCGCGGCAGGGACCGCATGATGCCCGAGGTGGCGGGCAGTCCCGTCTCGTCGGCCACGACCAGGACCTCCGAGGCGTCCGGCGGACAGTCGAACAGGACCCCCTGGTCGAGGACGGCGAGCGCGTCACCGGGCCGGGCACCGCAGGCCCAGATCGCCGCCCGGCCCTCGAGTTCGCCCGTCGGCCCGCGGTGCACGACGAAGTCGATGTCCATCTCCGCCGCCTCGGGGCGGAAGTCGGCCACGGTGTAGTTCGCGCAGTGCGGGCGCTCGTCCTCCGGTATCGCCAGATAGGGCTGCCACCAGCGGGATCCGGTGAAGTCCGGCAGCCGCAGCCGTTGCTGATGGGGCAACTGGAGGAACAGGCGGAACCAGTGGTCGTAACCCCGCCAAGGGAACTCGGCGAGGTCCGGCCCCGTGACGCACACGCGGTGCAGAGAAGGGGAGACACGCTCGGTGCGCACGACCTCGGCGCGGAACATCCTGGGATTCGTCGGCATCAGCCGGGGGGTCTTCGACACGAAAGAAGGCTAGCCTAAGCTAACTTCACTCGAACAGGGGCGGCCCCGTCTCGGTGCCCGGCCGGTGCCGGTCAGGCCACTCCCAGCCCCTCCAGCACGACCGCTCCGGGCAGCTCCGCGAACGCCTTGCCCGGCACCAGCAGCTTGCCGCGCCGCCGGCCGCTGCCGACGAGCACGTACGGCAGGTCCATGACGGCCGCGTCCACCAGCACCGGCCAGTCCCCGGGCAGTCCGATCGGCGTGATGCCGCCGTACTCCATGCCGGTCTCCCCCGTGGCCGTGTCCATCGGGGCGAAGGAGGCCTTGCGGGCACCGAGGTGACGCCGTACGACGCCGTTGACGTCGAGCCGGGTGGTGGACAGGACGACGCACGCGGCGAGCGTGGTCCCTCCGCCGCGCCTGCCCGCCACCACCACGCAGTTCGCCGACCGCTCCAGCAGGTCGCGGCCGTAGTGCTCGACGAAGACGGCGGTGTCCGCCCAGCGCGGATCGGTGTCGACGTAGAGCAGCTGGTCGGCGGGGACGCTGCCGCTCCAGGCGCGGACGGCGGCGGCGACCGGTGCGGTCAGCTCGTCGAGGCGGTCGGGGGCGGGGGTGGCGTGGTCGAAGTCTCCGATGGGTGCGCGCATGGCCGCACCGTAACAGGGGCTCCTCAACGCACGGGAGGCACCGAGACCGTCATGATCATCTCCATCGGGACATCGCCCTGATTGCCGTACGTGTGCGGCGTGTTGGCCTCGAAGGAGGCGCTGGCACCGGCCGGCACCCGGTGCTCCGCCCCGTCGACGGTGAGGGTCAGTTCCCCGGACGTGACGTGGACGAGTTCGACCGTGCCGGCGGGGTGCGGGTCGGAGTCGCTGCTCTCGCCCGGCATGAGCCGCCAGTCCCACATCTCCAGCGGGCCGGGCGCCTCGGTGCCGGCGAGCAGCCTGCTGTAGCTGCCGTCCTCGGTGTGCCAGAGCCGCACCGCCTGGTCGGCGGGGACGATCCGGACCCTCGGGCCCCGCTCGTAGTCGAGCAGGGTGGGGACGCTGACGCCGAGCGCGTCGCCGATCTTGACGACCGTGCCGATGCTCGGGTTGGTGCGGGCCTGTTCGATCTGGATGAGCATGCCGCGACTGACGCCGGCCCGGGCCGCGAGCGCGTCCAGCGTGAAGCCGCGCTCGGTGCGCCAGCGTTTGACGTTGCGCGCCAGGCACCGGGTCAGCAGGTCGAGGTCCGACACGTTCGTCCGTTCCGTCCAGCGGGTTGGGCGGCGACCGGGTCCCGGTGTCCGGCTGTCGCGGGACGGCCCCGATCGTCCACCGCACTGTACTGCGACCGGAATCGGCGCCGGCCACGACCGGGGTGAGGGCGGCTCAGCCCTCGGGTTCCAGCTCGGCGAGCCGGGTCACGCCCTCCTCGTCCAGTTCCGCGAGCCGCGCGGCGCTCTCCTCGTCCAGTTCCGCCAGCGCCCGCAACTGCTCCGGGGTGATGCCCTCCGGGATCGGTACGGGCGCCGGGGTGCGCAGCGGCGGCTGCCAGCCGTCGGCGGGGGTCCAGCGGCGTACGACACGGGCCGGGGCACCCGCGACCACGGCGTGGTCGGGCACCGTGCCCCGGACCACCGCGCCCGCGGCCACCACCGCGTTCCGCCCGATGCGCGCCCCCGGCAGGATCACCGCACCGGTGCCGATCCAGCAGCCGGGACCGATCTCCACCGGCTCCATCCGCGGCCACTGCTTGCCGATGGGCTCGTGCGGATCGTCGTAGGAGTGATTGGTGGAGGTGACGTAGACGTACGGCCCGAAGTAGCAGTCGCTGCCGATGGTGACCGTCGTGTCGGCGATGACATGGCTGCCGCGGCCCAGCACGACCCCGTCGCCGATGCGCAGGATCGGCTCGGGACCGAGGTCGAGACCGGGCATCAGTCCGGCGGTGAGGGTGACCTGCTCGCCGACGATGCAGTGCGCGCCGATCCGGATCCAGGGCTCGCCGAAGACCGTGCCGAGCGGGAAGGCGAGCCTGGTACCTGTTCCCATCGCCCCGAAGCGGAAGCGGCCGGGGTGCTCGGCGGTCACCGAACCCGTGCGCTGCGCCCAGGCCCAGCCCGCGTGGACCGCGCGCTGAGCGAGGCGGCGCGGCCAGGACGAGAACGTGTTCTTGCGCTTCGGCACCCGCTCACCGTAGTCGGCGGGCGGCTCGCCCACGGGCCGGCGACCCTGTGATCTTCACCCCACCGGGTTGGCGTACGGTGCGTGGTGTCCACGACGTCGGTGAAGGGAGAGGGCGATGACGCACCGCGCGCTGATCACGGGTGTCGGAGGCAGGGAGCCGAAGGTGGACCGGGAGGCCTTCGTGGCACCCACGGCCTCGGTGATCGGGGACGTGACGCTGCACGCGGGCGCGAGCGTCTGGTACGGGGCGGTGCTCCGCGGTGACGTGGAGCGGATCTCCGTCGGGGCGGACAGCAACGTGCAGGACAACTGCACGTTGCACGCCGATCCGGGGTTCCCGGTCAGCGTGGGCGAGCGGGTTTCCGTCGGGCACAACGCCGTGGTGCACGGGGCGACCGTCGAGGACGACTGTCTGATCGGGATGGGGGCGACCGTGCTCAACGGCGCCGTGATCGGCGCCGGGTCTCTTGTCGCCGCGCAGGCGTTGGTGCCGCAGGGGATGCGGGTGCCGCCGGGGTCGCTGGTCGCGGGGGTGCCGGCGAAGGTGCGGCGGGAGCTCAGCGTGGAGGAGCGGGAAGGGCTCACGCTCAACGGCACGATGTATGCGGAGTTGGCCGAGGTTCACCGGGAGGAGCACGGGGCCTAGGGTCGCAGGCGGTCTGCGGGCCGTGGGGGTTTCCCGCGCCCACGCGACGGAGCCGCGGAACGACACGGCCCCGCGCCCCTGAGGGGCGCGTCTCAGTCGCCGGCGACGACCGGCTCGGGGACTGCCTTCCTCGCCTTGCGCTTCAGCACCAGCATCGATGTCACGCCGATCAGTACCGCCAGCACCAGGCCCAGCCACGAGAAGCGCTTCAGCCAGGACTCGGCGACGATGCCGACGTAGTAGATGACGGCGGTGGTGCCGCCCGCCCAGACGATGCCGCCGAGGACGTTGGCGATCAGGAACTTCCAGTACGGCATCCGCAGCACACCCGCGAGCGGGCCGGCGAAGATGCGCAGCAGGGCCACGAAGCGGCCGAAGAAGACGGCCCACATGCCCCACTTCTGGAAGAACCGCTCGGCGGTCGCGATGTGCCCCTCGCCGAAGTGGCGGGGGAACCTGGCGCCCAGCCAGGCCAGCAGCGGCCGTCCGCCCTTGCGGCCGATGGCGTAGCCGATCGAGTCGCCGACGATCGCGCCGGCGGTGGCGCAGGCGCCGAGGACCACCGGGTCGATGTCGCCGTGCTGGGAGGCGAGCAGCGCGGAGGAGACCAGGATGATCTCGCCCGGCAGCGGGATGCCCAGGCTCTCCAGTCCGATGACCAGCCCCACCAGGGCGTACACGGCGACCGCGGGCACGGTCTCGAGCCACTCCTGCACGTGCAACGCCCCGTCCTCCCGGTCCGCCGTTCGTGCGCCCGGGTCCCGGCGCACGAACGGGAAGCCTACCGGGCCGTGCCGTCTCCCGGTCGGCCGCGGAGCCGGTGGTCAGCCGCCCGGACGCAGGGTCCAGACGACGGTCATCTCGCCGGTGACGGCGCCGTCCTCGCGGCGGATGACGACCGGGACCGGGAACTCGGGGCGCACGCCCCCGTCGAGTTCGGCGACGACCTCGGCGGCCGGGCGGCCGAGGGTCGCGGTGGCGGTGACCGGGCCCATCGCCAGCTTCTTGTAGGCGATCTCGGCGCGGACGGCCAGCGGCACGGCCCGTGCGAGCTGGTCCCCGAACGCGGCGAGCACGATCGCGCCGCTCGCCGACTCACCGAGGGTGAACATCGCGCCGGCGTGCGGCCCGCCCACGTGGTTGTGGTAGTCGGCCTGGTCCGGCAGGGCCACCACGGCCCGCTCGGGTGTGGTCTCCAGGAACCGGAGGTCGAGGGTCCGGGCCATGGGCACCGTGGCGGCGAGCATCTCGCCGATGGACATCTGGTCTGCGCTCATGAGCGGCAGGTTACCCGCGAGTAGCCTCAAGTCGCCATGCCGTGCGGCACCCGGTTCGCTACGTCCTCGTCAAAGGGCGGTGACCCAATCGTGTCCCTGGCGCGGCTAGGGTTGCTGCCCATGTGGCCAGGACAGCAGCCGCCCGGGGGCGAGCAGAACCCGCAGTCGGACAACCCGTACCAGCAGCCGGGGTACCAGCCGGGGTACCAACAGCCGAATCCGTACCAGCAGCCCGGCTATCAGCAGCCGAACCCGTACCAGCAGCAGCCGGGGTGGGGCGCGCAGACCGTGGTGGGCGGCCCGCGGCCGCCGCAGGACGGGGGCGGCGGGAACCGGACGAAGCTGGTGGCGATCGTGGCGGCGACGGCCGTGGTCGTGGCCGCCGGTGTCACCGGGTTCCTGGTGCTCGGCGGCGACAAGGACGACGAGGCCGGCGGCAAGAAGGACGCCAAGCCGACCGCGACCGTGTCCAAGGACACCTCCGCCGAACCGAGCGCCTCCGCCTCGGACGACAACCCGCGCGGCGGCGAGGAGGAGAAGGCGACCGTTCCGGGCTGGCAGGTCGTCGTCAACGCCCGCTTCGGCACCGAGTTCGACGTCCCGGCCGACTGGGAGATCGAGACGCCCGGCACCAGCGTGGGCTTCGAGTGGGAGGAGAAGGACGGTGAGCTGAGCAGCACCACCGTCAACGCCCCCGCGTATCTGAAGTCCAAGTGGTGCACGAGCGACACCAACAAGGACGGTCGCGAGGAGGACACCGCCCTCGCCACCGCCGGAACCCGCGGTGAGAACGGCGCCAAGACCACGCAGGAGGCGGCCGAGACCCGGGTCCCGTGGTGGATCTACGGCGGGTACACACAGCCCGACAAGAAGAGCCTCACGTACGAGAAGCCGAAGGCGTACACCACGGCGTCGGGCATCGAGGGCCACGTCGCCACGGCGCGCTCGGAGAACACGCCGCAGAACGGCAAGTGCGACAGCGACGGCAAGGCGATCACCTTCGCCTTCAAGAACGGCGCCGGGGACTTCGTCACCTGGAACCTGTACGGCGCCAGGGGCGTCAAGGACGAGATCCCGGAGGCGACCGTGCAGAAGATCCTCAGCACGGTGCGCCTCACCGAGGAAGCGCCGACGGAGTCCTAGCAGGTCCGGGGGCCGGCATCCCATTTGGCAAGTCGGCCCCGGCCCGGCGATAGTCACGGGGTGCCGACCACCGCATCCCGCCGCCGTCCCGCCTGGACCGGCCGCAACCACTCCCTGCTGACCGCCGCCGCCGTGGTGACCAACCTGGGCAGTCACGGCGCGCTGATCGCCGCCGCGTTCGCCGTGCTGGAGGCGGGCGGCGACGGCGGCGACGTGGGTCTGGTGGCCGCCGCCCGCACCCTGCCGCTGGTGCTGTTCCTGCTGATCGGTGGTGCCGTCGCGGACCGGCTGCCGCGCCACCGGGTGATGGTCGCGGCCAACGCCCTGAACTGTGTCTCGCAGGCCGCTTTCGCGGCGCTCGTCCTGGCGGGCGAGGCACAGCTGTGGCAGATGATGCTGCTCAGCGCGCTCGGCGGTACCGGTCACGCGTTCTTCAGCCCGGCCGCCGAGGGCATGCTGCTGTCCTCGGTCGAGGGCGAGCAGGCCGGCCGGGCGTTCGCGGTGTTCCGGATGGCGATGCACGGAGCGACGCTCGGCGGCGCCGCGCTGGGCGGGGCCATGGTCGCCGCGATCGGGCCGGGCTGGGTGCTGGCGGCGGACGCGGCGGCCTTCGCGGTCGCGGCGGCGCTGCGGGCGTTCCTCGACGTGAGGCACATACCGCCGCGCGCCCCCGGCGGCGGCATGCTCACCGATCTGAAGGAGGGCTGGCGGGAGTTCACCGGCCGGCCCTGGCTGTGGGGCATCGTCGTCCAGTTCTCCGTCGCCAACGCGGTCGTCGGCGCGGCCGACGCGGTCTACGGGCCGCTCGTCGCCCGGGACCATCTGGGCGGCGCCGGTCCGTGGGGCGTGGCGCTGGCGTTCTTCGGCGGGGGCACGGTGGTGGGCGCGCTGCTGATGACCCGCTGGCAGCCGCGCCGTCTGCTGTTCGCCGGCACCCTGTGCGTGTTCCCGCTGGCCCTGCCGTCCGCCGCGCTCGCCGTGCCGGCGCCGGCCGCCGTGCTGTGCGCGGTGATGTTCGTGACCGGCGTGTCGCTGGAGGTGTTCGGCGTCTCCTGGATGACCGCGCTGCACCAGGAGATACCGGAGGAGAAGCTGTCCCGGGTCTCGGCGTACGACTGGTTCGGCTCGGTCGCGCTGGTGCCGGCGGCGATGGCCCTGGCGGGCCCGGCGGAGACGGCGTTCGGCCGCCCGGAGGCGTTGTGGGGGTGCGCGGCGCTGGTCGTGGTCGTCACGGCGGCGGTGCTGTGCGTTCCGGACGTCCGCAATCTCCGCCGCCGGACCCGCCAGGTCACCGGCGCGTCCGTCGCACCGGCCGATGCCGGACGTCCCCTCGGGGAACTCGGGAGATCGCCGCAGGACTGAACCGCGGTCCGCGCCGCCGGACCCGCCACGCCGGCGGTACCGGCCCGGACGGTGCGTCAGCCGATGCCGAACGCCCCTGCGGGGGGCTCGGGTGACGGTACGGCGTCCTCGTCCCGCACCGGGAGCGCGCCGCGGACGAAGTCCCGCAGCGCGGCCCCGTGTTCCACCCGGGCCGGGAAGGCGTCGGCGGCGGTGGCGCGGGACAGGGCGGCGATGTCCAGGGGCCGGTGGGCGGCGGCCAGGACCGCGTTGCCGAAGCGGCGGCCGCGCAGCACTCCCGGCTCGGCGATCAGCGCCAGCTCCTCGAACCGCGTGCCCAGGGTGGCGATCTGGGAGCGGAGGAAGGCGAACGGGGCCGCGTCCGCGAGATTGGCGAGATAGACCCCGCCGGGCCGCAGGACGCGCGCGGCCTCCTGTGCGTAGGCGGCGGAGGTCAGGTGTGCCGGGACCCGCGAGCCGCCGAAGACGTCGGCGACCAGGACGTCCGCGCTGTCGTCGGGGGCCGTCTCCAGCCAGGCGCGGGCGTCCGCCGCGTGCAGGGTGACATCGGCGCCGGCGGGGAGGGGCAGGTGCTCGGCGACCAGCTCCAGCAGTCCCCGGTCGAACTCCACGACGTGTTGCCGGGAACCGGGGCGGGTGGCGGCCAGGTAGCGGGGCAAGGTGAGCGCCCCGCCGCCGAGGTGCAGCGCGTCCAGCGGGCGCCCCGGTTCCGCCACGGTGTCGAGGACGTGCCCGAGCCGCCGGGCGTACTCGAACTCCAGGTGCGCCGGCTCGTCCAGGTCGACGTACGACTGCGGCGCACCGTCGACGGTGAGCAGCCAGGCCCGCTGCCGGTCCACGTCGGGCATCAGCTTGGCGGTGCCGTGATCGACGACGCGGGTCACGGGGATGGGCTCGCTCACCGTCCCATTGTGTGCCGTCGTCCGCACGGACGGCCGACCGCCCCCTGTCCGGGGGCGGGCGGCCGTCCGCCGCTCAGCCGACCGCCGTCACCGTGCCGGCGCCGACCGTGCGGCCGCCCTCGCGGACGGCGAAGCCGAGCCCGGGCTCCAGGGGCACGTCCCGTCCCAGCTCCACGGTCATGGTGACCGTGTCCCCGGGCCGCGCCACCGCCGCCTCGCCGAGGTCGACGTCGCCCACGACGTCCGCCGTGCGGATGTAGAACTGCGGCCGGTACCCGGTCGACACCGGTGTCGTACGGCCGCCCTCGCGGGCCGACAGCACGTACACCTGCGCGGTGAAGCGCCGGCTCGGCACCACGCTGCCCGGCGCGGCCACCACGTGCCCGCGCCGCACCGCGTCGCGCGGCACCCCGCGCAGCAGCAGCGCCACGTTGTCGCCGGCCTGCGCCTCCTCCATGGGCTTGCCGAAGGTCTCCAGGCCGGTCACCACGGTCTCCACCCCGGCGCCGAGCACCTCGACCCGGTCGCCGACGCGGACCGTGCCGCGCTCCACCGCGCCGGTCACGACGGTGCCCCGGCCGGTGATGGTGAGCACGTTCTCCACCGGCAGCAGGAACGGCGCGTCCAGGTACCGCTCGGGCATGGGCACGTACGTGTCCACCGCGTCGAGCAGCGCCTCGACCGACGCCGTCCAGCGCGGGTCGCCCTCCAGCGCCTTCAGCCCGGAGACCCGTACGACGGGCGCGGACTCGCCGCCGTAGCCGTGCGCGGAGAGCAGGTCGCGGACCTCCAGCTCGACCAGGTCGGTCAGCTCGTCGTCGCCCGCGTCGGCCTTGTTGATCGCCACGACGATGTGGTCCACGCCCACCTGGCGGGCGAGCAGCACGTGTTCGGCGGTCTGCGGCATGATCCCGTCGAGCGCGGAGACGACGAGGATCGCCCCGTCGAGCTGCGCGGCGCCGGTGACCATGTTCTTGACGTAGTCGGCGTGGCCGGGCATGTCGACGTGGGCGTAGTGCCGGGTGTCGGTCTCGTACTCGACGTGCGCGATGTTGATGGTGATGCCGCGGGCGGCCTCCTCCGGCGCCCGGTCGATGCGGTCGAACGGGACGAAGCTGCCGGAGCCGCGCTCGGCGAGGACCTTGGTGATGGCGGCGGTCAGGGTGGTCTTGCCGTGGTCGACATGGCCCATCGTGCCGATGTTCAGATGCGGTTTGGTGCGGACGTACGCCGTCTTGGACATGGCGGTACCTCGAAGCCTCTCGGTGGTGACGCGTGACGGCCCCGGACGCGGCGGATCGGCGCGCGACCGGGACGGGGACCCCAGGAACCTGGCCGACCCTCCCCCTGGGGGGTCCGCCGGACGATCCGGGGAGGGTCAGCTTCGGGCGCCGTCGACGGCGGCGAGGAGAGCGGGAACGGCAGCCTTCGGGGCATCCGCGACCGCGGATGCTGCGAGGTGGAAGGCGTACCGGAACATGGTGTCGATCCTCGCCGACGACCCGCCCCGCGTCGAATGGTTTTCCGCGGAGGTGCCGGAGCCGGGCGGCTACGCGCCGATGTTCCTCAGCGCCTCCCGCACCGACAGCGGCGCGAACCGTCCCTGTTCGCGCGCCAGGAAGGCCCGTACGGCGTCGGGGTCGGTCCTGGCGTACTCGCGCAGGCACCAGCCGATGGCCTTGCGGATGAAGAAGTCCTGGTGGCCGGAGCGGCGCAGGCAGTGGTCGAAGAGGCGCGCGGTGTCGGTGCGCTCCTTGTGGCGCAGCTGGTGGAGCAGGGCGGTGCGGACGAGCCACAGGTCGCCGTCGTCGATCCACTCGTCCATCTCGGCGGCGAGGCTCCGGTCGGCGGCGACCAGGGCCCCGACGACGTGCGCGGCGAGCAGGTCGACGGTGTCCCACCACGGGACCGTGGTGACGAGGTGCCGGGCGACGGGCAGGAAGCCGGAGGAGCAGTGCCGCACGTGGCGGCGCAGGTAGTCCACGGCGAAGTACTGGTACTCGCGCTCGGGCAGCTCCCAGCAGCGCAGGGCGACGGCCGCGCAGTCGGCCTCGCCGGGGCGGGGCAGCCCCTCCACGACGGTGCGGGACAGGGCGCGGCGGACCGGGGCGGCCAGGCCGAGGAAGGGGGCGACGTCCTTCATGTAGGCGCGCATCACCACGGCCCGTTCCGGGTCGGCCGCCGGCGCGTACGTGGCGGTGAGCCGCTCCAGCACCGTGTCGGCGAGCGGACTGTCCGGCACGCGCGGTGCCGCCGTACCGCCGTCTGTGACGCGCATGAGACGAACACTACGGCGATCACACACATATGTCGGTTAGTGTCACCGGATGCTCGATGCCACCACCCGCTCTGGGGGCACCGCCACGGCCTCTCCCCGGGCCACCGCCACGGACCTCGCGGTACCGCTCCCGCCGGCCCCTGCCACGGGATTCGCCGCCCGCTGCGGCAGATTCCTGCTGTCGCCGTGGTCACGGCTGTCCCTGCTGGTCGCCCTGCTCCTCACCGCCGCGTCGCTGATGCTGGCCTTCGAGCCGCAGCGGCTGCTGACCGACGGCTGGCCGGACCGGCTCGGCGGGGCCGCGGCGGTCGTGGCGTACGCGGTGCTCTACGGGGTGTGCACGGTGGCGTTCATGCCGCGCCCGCTGCTGAACCTCGCCGCGGGCGCGCTGTTCGGCTCCCAGCTCGGCCTGGCCGCGGCGCTGGGCGGCACGGTGCTGGGCGCCGGGCTGGCCTTCTGCCTGGGGCGGGCGCTCGGCCAGGAGGCGCTCCGTCCGCTGCTGCGCGGACGCTGGCTGAAGGCCGTGGACGACCAGCTGAGCCGGCACGGCTTCCGCTCGATGCTGGCGGCCCGGCTGTTCCCGGGCATCCCGTTCGCCGCCTCCAACTACTGCGCCGCCGTCTCCCGTATGGGCCTGCTGCCGTTCCTGCTGGCGACGGCGCTCGGCTCGGTCCCGAACACCGCCGCCTACGTGGTGGCCGGCGCCCGCGCGTCGACGCCGACGTCCCCGGCCTTCCTGATCGCGCTGGCCTGCATCGCCGTACCGGGTCTGGCGGGCGCGGTGGTGGCGTGGCGCAAGCGGCACCGGCTGCGCGGGCGGTGAGCCGGCCGGCGGGGCGTCAGACGCGTTCGAGCACCATGGCGTTGGCGAGGCCGCCGGCCTCGCACATGGTCTGCAGGGCGTAGCGGGCGCCGCGTTCGCGCATCGCGTGGACCAGGGTCGTCGTCAGCCGGGTGCCGCTGGCGCCGAGCGGATGGCCGAGGGCTATGGCGCCGCCGTGCACGTTGACCCTGGACAGGTCGGCGCCGGTCTCCTGCTGCCAGGCCAGGACCACACTGGCGAACGCCTCGTTGACCTCGAACAGGTCGATGTCGCCGAGCGACAGGGAGGCGCGGCGCAGCACCTTCTCGGTGGCCGGGACGACACCGGTGAGCATCAGCAGCGGGTCGGATCCGGTGACGGCGAAGCTGTGCAGCCTGGCGAGGGGGCGCAGGCCGAGGCGGGCGGCGGTCTCGCTCGAGGTGATGAGCACGGCGGAGGCGCCGTCGTTGACCGGGCTGGCGTTGCCCGCGGTGACGTTCCACTCGATCTGCGGGAAGCGCTCGGCGAAGACCGGGTCGTGGTAGGCGGACCGCAGGCCGGCCAGGGTCTCGGTGGTGCTGTCCGGCCGTACGCACTCGTCGCGGGTGACGCCGTCCAGGGGGGCGGTCTCGGCGTCGAACAGTCCGGCGTCCCAGGCCGCGGCGGCCTTGCGGTGCGAGGAGACGGCGAAGGTGTCCATCTGCTCGCGGGTGAGCGACCACTTGGCGGCGATCAGCTCGGCGCTGATGCCCTGCGGGACGAGCCCCTCCGGGTAGCGCCCGGCGACTCCGGGGCCGAAGGGGTCCTGGCCGGCGGGCACGTTGGACCACATCGGCACCCGGCTCATGGACTCCACGCCGCAGGCGACGACGAGGTCGTACGCGCCGGAGATGACGCCCTGCGCCGCGAAGTGCACGGCCTGCTGGGAGGAGCCGCACTGGCGGTCCACGGTGGTGGCCGGGACGGACTCCGGCAGGCCGGCGGAGAGGACGGCGTAGCGGGTGGTGTTCATGGCCTGCTCGCCGACCTGGTCGACGGTGCCGCCGATGACGTCGTCGATCAGCGCGGGGTCCACGCCGGAGCGTTCGACGAGGGTGCGCAGGGTGTGGGCGAGGAGCTCGACGGGGTGGACGTGGGCGAGGGCGCCCCGCGGCTTGCCCTTGCCGATGGGGGTGCGTACGGCTTCGACGACTACGGCGTCACGCATGGTGCGGGCCTCCTTGGCCGGGACCGGTTCAGGGCGACGTACCAGTGAGTAGGAAATCCGAACTCACCATAGCCCTTCGAGTTGGAAAAACAAACCCTCCCCTAGACTCGGCCGTATGGCCGCCTCCAAAGACCCGCGCCCCTGTTCGATCGCCGACACGCTCGCCCTGGTCGGCGAGAAGTACTCCCTGCTCGTCCTGCGCGAGGTGTGCCTCGGCAACGGCCGTTTCGACCAACTGGTGCGCAACATCGGCGCTCCGCGCGACGTCCTGGCCACCCGGCTGCGGCGCCTGGTCGACGCCGGGATCCTCGCCAAGCACCCCTACAGCGAGCGCCCGCAGCGCTTCGAGTACCGGCCCACCCCGGCGGGGCTGGAGCTGGAGCCCGTTCTGCTGACCCTCAAGGAGTGGGGCGACCGCCACCTGCACCAGGACGGCGACCTGCCCATGGTGCTCGAGCACGTCTGCGGCAACGAGTTCGTCCCGGTCGTCACCTGCCGGGCCTGCGGCGACGAGGTGCGTCACGAGGACCTGACCTCGCATCCGCAGGCGCCGGGTTGGACGGTGGGCGGCCCGACGACGGCCTGAGCCGCCGCTTCCCGCCGAGGGCGCGCGGCCGTGAAGCCCCTGTGTCGGAGCTGTCATCTTGGGGCGCTACGCTTCCCCCTCGGCGCACCTGATCATCGATCACCGCCCACGGCGGTGCGGTGCGGTGCGCTCCGTCGCCCGTCCCACGATCGGCACTTGGACTTCGCTACCTCATGTCTTGGTTCGAATCACTCATCCTCGGACTCGTCCAGGGGCTGACCGAGTTCCTGCCCGTCTCCTCCAGCGCGCACCTGCGGCTGACCGCGGCCTTCTCCGGCTGGGAGGACCCGGGCGCGGCCTTCACCGCGATCACCCAGATCGGCACGGAGACCGCGGTCCTGATCTACTTCCGCAAGGACATCGGGCGGATCCTGTCGGCCTGGACCCGCTCGCTGACGAACAAGGAGATGCGCCGCGACCAGGACGCGCGCATGGGCTGGCTCGTCATCGTGGGCTCCATCCCGATCGGTGTGCTCGGGGTGACGCTCAAGGACCAGATCGAGGGTCCGTTCCGTGACCTGCGGCTCACCGCGGCGATGCTGATCGGCATGGGCATCGTGCTCGGCGTCGCCGACCGTCTCGCAGCGCGGGACGAGAGCGGCGGCCGGCACCGCGTGGCCAAGCCGCGCAAGGAGCTCGGGGACCTGACCGTCAAGGACGGCCTGATCTACGGCGTCTGCCAGGCCATGGCCCTCATCCCGGGCGTCTCCCGTTCCGGCGCCACCATCAGCGGCGGTCTGTTCATGGGCTACCGGCGCGAGGCCGCGGCCCGCTACTCCTTCCTGCTCGCCATCCCCGCGGTGCTGGCCTCCGGCCTCTTCGAGCTGAAGGACGCGGCGGAGGGCGGGCACGTCTCCTGGGGCCCGACGCTCTTCGCGACGGTCATCGCCTTCGCGGTCGGGTACGCGGTGATCGCCTGGTTCATGAAGTTCATCTCGACCAAGAGCTTCATGCCGTTCGTCTGGTACCGCATCGCGCTCGGCATCGTCATCATCGTGCTGGTCGCCACGGGCGCCCTCAGCCCGCACGCGGCGGAGTCGGCGGGCTGAGTCCCGGCCTGAACGCGGCCCCGGGGCGGAAACGCGGCCCCGGGGAGGGAACGTGACCCGGGCACGTGACCGAAGACATACGGTGCGCGTAGCCGTCCGGTAGCGCACTGTCAGTCCCTGGCCCTAGGCTTGTCCGCATGTCCCCCGATTTAGTGACCCCTGGTTCCGTGCGGTCCGCCGCCGAGGTCAACGAGCAGATCCGCGCGCTGTGGCTGCGCGCGGGCGGTTCCCTGTCCGCCCAGGAGCGCGAACAGTACGAACTGCTGGTGGTCGAGTGGGCGGCGGCGATCCGCGGCCGCGTCGTCAAGGCGGCCTGACCCTCCCCCGCCCTCGCGGTGCGGCTCAGCGCCCGCCCGCCACCCTCAGCACCGTCCCCGTGGTGTACGAGGCGTCCGGCGACATCAGCCACGCCACGGCCGCCGCGATCTCCCCGGCCTGCCCCGCCCGCCGCAGCGGAATGCTCCCGGCCATGTCCCGGACCCGGTCCGGGGCCCCCATCGCGGCATGCATCTCCGTGTCGATCAGGCCCGGAGCGACCGCGTTGACGCGGATGCCGTCCGGGCCCAGCTCCTTGGACAGGCCGAGAGTGAGGGTGTCGACGGCGGCCTTGGTCGCCGCGTAGTGGACGTACTCACCGGGGCTGCCCAGGGTGGCGGCCCCCGAGGAGATGTTCACGATCACGCCTTCGCCCCGGGGCGTCATGAGCTGCGCCGCCCGCCGCGCACACAGCAGCGTCCCCATGAGGTTGACGTCGACGACCCGGCGCAGGGTGTCCGTCCCGACCTCGGTGAACCGCCCCAGCGGTCCGGTGACCGCCGCGTTGTTCACCAGCCCCGTCACCGGTCCGAGCTCCCGCTCCGCCACCTCGAAGAGCCGCTCGACGTCCGCCTCGACGGCCGTGTCCGCGCGCACGGTCACGGCCCGCGCCCCGGCCGCCCGCACCCTCTCCGCCACGTCCTCGGCGGCCGCGGAGTCCCGGACGTAGTTCACCGCCACGTCGTGCCCCTCCGCCGCGAGCCGTAGACAGGTCGCGGCGCCGATTCCCCGGCTGCCGCCGGTGACCACCGTGACGAGACGCTTCATGAGTACCTCCAGGCGAAGAGCGCGAAGATCGCGGGACGAAGATCCTCAGGCTCGCAGATGCGCGAGCACGTCGTCGTCGAGGGGGTAGGGGCGCTCCTCGGGCAGCAGCCCGGCCGCGCGGTCGAGCTCCCCTTCGCGCACCAGGCCGTGGATCTCCGTGGCGAGCGGTGTCACGTCCTCGATGCCCACGATCCACTCGTCCGCGTACCGCGCGGCCGCCTCCCCGGCGAGCCCCAGCTGGAGCGAGCGGTACGGCAACGGGCCGAGGCGCAGATCCCGCTCCGGGTCCCACTGCACCCGCGCGGGCGCCTTCCGCAGCTCCCGCCTCCAGGTGTCGCCGTCACCGTGCAGGGCGGGCACGTAGTGCGACAGACACGCGTTCCGCAGCGCCCACACGAACCCCTCCCGGCTGATCTCCACGGCCAGCACGGTCTCCTGGTCCTTCTTGGTGCCCCACCCGCAGCGGTACATCATCCACAGGAACGACGGCTTGATCCACGTCATGCGCTCCCGGCTCCAGGAGGACGTGAAACGACCGTGGCGTGCCGCGGCACGGCCGATCTTCGGACGGTAGGCCTGGTAGACGGTGACGGTGGAGTCGGTGTGGTGGGCACGTACCTCGTACCTCGGGCGCTGATCGTTCACGGCGTACAGCCTCGACCGCGCGGCACGTCGAAGGCCACCGAATATCCGCGCGCACCCCTTTGGCCGCGCACCTCCCATGGCCAACACTGAGCCGATGACGCAGCGTGCGGAGCTCGCGACCGTGCGGGACCGGCTGGCCGTGGACGGGCTCGTCACCGAGTACGCGGTGGCCGTGGACGACGGTGACTGGGAGGCGTACCGGGGACTGTTCACGCCGGACGGGCGGGCGGACCACCGCTCGGCCGGGGGCATCGAGGGCAGCGCCCGGGCGGTGGCCGGATGGCTGGCGGAGAGTCTCGGGAGCTTCTCCGTGCGGCAGCATCTGATCGTCAACCGGCGGGTGCGGTTCGGGATCCGGGAGCAGGACACCGGCGACACGGCCCGGGTACAGGCCGACTACGTCAATCCGATGGGCCGCGCGGGGCGGAACGGCGCGTCCGCCGTTCCGGACTTCGTGTGCGGCGGCCGGTGCGCCTTCGCGATGCTGCGCACGGACGACGGCTGGCGGCTGAGCGAGGTGGTCGTACGGGAGAAGTGGCGCCGCCCGCCCGACCGGCGGGCGGCTCCTGTGATCGACTGATCCCGAAGCGCGCTGTCCCGGATCACCGAGGGGACGCACACTGGAGGCACCACGGGGTAGGGAGGCGCCTATGAAGACGCTCGGCCACTGGACCGCCTCCCCCTGGCGGCGCTCGACCGTCGCCGCGGTCGTGGGCGCCCTGCCCGTCCTGGCCTTTCCTGCCCCGTCCCTGTGGTGGTTCGCCTACGTCGCCCTGGTCCCTTGGGTGCTGCTGGCCCGTACCGCTCCCACGGGGAGACGGGCGGCCCTCGACGGCTGGTGGGGCGGGTTCGGCTTCATGCTGGCCATGCACCACTGGCTGCTGCCGAATCTGCACGTGTTCACGTTCGTCATCGCCGCCCTGCTGGGTGCGCTGTGGGCGCCGTGGGGGTGGCTGGTGCGGCGGCTGCTCGGCGGGGTGCCGTCGCCCGGGCGGGTCGCGGCCGCGCTCGTCGTGGTGCCGTCGGGGTGGCTGGCGATCGAACTCGTCCGCTCCTGGCAGGGGCTCGGCGGCCCCTGGGGCGTGCTCGGTGCGAGCCAGTGGCAGGTGGAGGGCGCGCTGCGGCTGGCGTCGGTCGGAGGAGTGTGGCTGCTCAGTTTCCTGGTGGTGGCCCTGAACGTCGCCGTGGCCGTGCTGATCGCGGTCCGGCGGGCCCGGGTGCCCGCCCTGGCCGGGCTCGTCGCCACGGCCGCCGTCGCCTCCGCCGCCTGGGTGTTCTCCCCCCGGCCCGGTACCGACGACCGGGTGCGGATCGCGCTCGTGCAGCCGGGTGTCGTCGCCGGGCCCGACAGCGCGGACCGGCGTTTCGACCGCGAGGAACAGCTCACGCGCGAGCTCGCCGGGCAGGACGTGGACCTGGTCGTCTGGGGCGAGAGCAGCGTCGGCTTCGACCTCGGGGACCGGCCCGACCTCGCGCGGCGGCTGGCCGCGCTGTCCCGCGAGACGGGCGCCGGACTCCTGGTCAACGTGGACGCCCGGCGGTCGGACAAGCCCGGCATCTACAAGAGCTCGGTGCTGGTCGGCCCGGACGGCCCGACCGGCGACCGGTACGACAAGATGCGGCTGGTCCCCTTCGGCGAGTACGTCCCGGCCCGTTCCCTGCTGGGCTGGGCGACCTCCGTCGGCGAGGCGGCCGGCGAGGACCGCCGGCGGGGTTCCGAGCAGGTGGTGATGGACGCGGGGAACGGGCTGCGGATCGGCCCGATGGTGTGCTTCGAGTCCGCGTTCCCCGACATGAGCCGGCACCTCGCCGAGGACGGCGCCGACGTGCTGCTCGCCCAGTCCTCCACGTCGACGTTCCAGCAGAGCTGGGCCCCCGCGCAGCACGCCTCGCTCGGCGCGCTGCGCGCCGCCGAGACCGGCCGCCCGATGGTGCACGCGACCCTGACGGGCGTCTCCGCCGTGTACGGGCCGGGCGGGGGGCGCGTCGGCCCGCGGCTCGGCACGGACACCGCCGCCGCACAGGTGTACGAGGTTCCGCTGGCACACGGCACCACGCCCTACGTCCGCTTCGGCGACTGGTCGCTGTACGGGGCCCCCGTGGTCCTCGCGGCCTGGGGCGTCATCGAGGTGCTGCGGGTCAGGCGGGGCGCTCGTGGACCGCTCGCAGCACCCGCTCGCACAGCTCATGGGTCGCCAGCGCGTCCCGGGCGCTGAGCACCTCGCCCGCGCGGACCGCGTCCAGGAAGGCGAGCACCGCCTGCTCGATGCCGCGCTGCCGCGACACCGGGACCCAGTCGCCGCGCCGGCGCACGGTGGGCTGTCCCTTGTGGTCGATCACCTCGGCGAGGTTGACCACCTGGCGCTTGGTGTCCTGTCCGGAGACCTCGAGGATCTCCTCGGCCGAGCCGCTGAGCCGGTTCATCACGCCGAGCGCGGTGAAGCCGTCCCCGGAGAGCTGGAGCACCACGTGGTGCAGCAGGCCGTTCTCGGTGCGGGCGCGCACGGTCACGTCGTCGACCGCGCCGGGCACCAGGAAGCGCAGGGTGTCGACGACGTGGATGAAGTCGTCGAGGATCATCGTGCGGGGGTCCTCGGGCAGGCCGACGCGGTTCTTCTGCATCAGGATCAGCTCGCGCGGGTGGTCGGCGCACTGGGCGTAGCCGGGGGCGAAGCGCCGGTTGAAGCCGACGGCGAGGCTCGTGCCCCGTTCCTCGGCGAGCGCCACCAGCCGCTCGGAGTCGGCGAGTTCGTAGGCGAGCGGCTTGTCGACGTACGTCGGTACGCCCGCCTCCAGGAGCCGGGTGACGATCTCCGGGTGGACCTCGGTCGGCGCGTGCACGAAGGCCGCGTCGAGGTCCTGGGCGATCAGGGAGCCGAGGTCCGCGTGGCGCCGCGCGGGCGGGAGGTGGAGGCCGTCGGCGACCCGGTCGAGCGTCGCGGGGGTGCGGGTCTGCAGGTGCAGCTCCACTCCGGGCTGGTGGGCGAGCACCGGGAGGTAGGCCTTCTGGGCGATGTCACCGAGTCCGATGCAGCCGACCTTCACGGGGTGTTCTCCTCTAGCCATTGCTTTGCGTGGTGTGCTGCGAAGCATACGGCCGCTGCGGCGGCCGCCAGTCGGCGATCGAGTCGAAACCGCGCAGGAACAGGGCCGGTCCGGCCTTCGACAGCGCGGCGACCGCCTGGTCGCGTACGGCGGTGCCGACGCGGTTGGTCATCAGGTTGAGGCGGGCCACCTTCACGGCCCGGCGGGCGATCCCGGTGGTGCGGGGCAGCCGGGCCGCGGTGTGGGCGGGCAGGTCGTCGGCGTGGTGGGCGAGGGTGATCGCGTCCTCGATGGCCTGGTTGCCGCCCTGGCCCAGGGTCGGCGGCATGGCGTGCGCGGCGTCGCCGATCAGGGCCACCCGGCCGCGGTGGTGGGCGGGCAGCGGCTCGGCGATGTGGTGGACGTCGTGGCGCAGTACGTCCTCGGGGCGGGCGGCGGCCAGCACCTCGGGGATCGGGGCGTGCCAGTCGCCGTAGAGCCGCAGCAGTTCGGCCCGCTCGTCGTCGGGGGCGCGCGCCCCCTCGGGCGCCTTGGCGGCGGCGTAGGCGTAGATCCGGCCGTCCTTGAGCGGATGCGTGCCCCAGATGCGGCCCCGGCCCCAGGTCTCGTGGGAGGCGAACTCCGCGCCGGGCAGCGGGATCACCACCCGCCAGGTGGTGAACCCGGCGTACACGGGCCCGGGATGGCCGGGGAACAGCACGCGGCGCACGGCGGAGTGGATGCCGTCGGCCGCCACCACGAGGTCGGCCTCCAGTTCGCCGTCGGGGGTGCCGACGCAGGCCGGCCGGCCGGGGTCGCCGGGGACACCGGGGTCGAGGAGGCGGGCGTCGGCGGCCGTGCGGACGGCGTCCGACGGGAGCAGTGCGGCCAGGTGGCCGACGAGGGTGGCGCGGTGCAGCAGGACGAGGGGACCACCGAAGCGCTCGGCCGCGGCGGCGGCGTCGGTCCGGGACAGCCACCGTCCGCCCGGCGCGCGCAGCCCTCCGTCGCCCTGCCAGGCGGACAGGGCCCGGATGTCGTCGCCGAGGCCGATGACGTCAAGGCCGCGCAGTGCGTTGGGGGCCAGGGAGATGGCCGCGCCGACCGGTTCCAGTGAGCCGGCCCGCTCCAGCACCGTCACCCGCACACCGCGCCGGTGCAGGGCGACCGCCGCGGTCAGGCCGCCGATCCCTCCGCCGATGACGATCGCCCGTTCGACCCGTGCCATGGCCCCTCCTCACACCGGAACCGCACCCGCGGTTACTACATCTGTAGTGAGCGCTCGGCTCCACCGTACTACAGCTGTAGTGAGGAGGGTAGTTTGGCCTCCATGTCCGTACGCACCGCAGGCGCCTCCCGCGCCGATCTCATCGCCGACACCGCCCTCGCCCTGCTCGCCGAGCGCGGGATGCGCGGACTGACCCACCGGGCGGTCGACGAGACGGCCGGACTCCCCCAGGGGTCCACGTCGAACCTCGCGCGCACCCGGCAGGCGCTGCTGGAGCTCGCGGTACGACGGCTCGCCGAGCGGGAGGCGCGGGTTCTCGCGCTGCACGAGATGCCGGACCCGCGAGCCGGCGCCGCCTCCCTGCTGGACGCCCTGGCCCTGGCCACGCACCGCGCACTCACCGGGAACCGGGCACTGACCCTCGCCCGCTACGAACTGGCTTTGGAGGCCACCCGCCGGCCCGAGCTGCGGGCGTACTTCGACGCGGCCGGCGCCCGCTTCCGCGATCAGCTGACCGCCCTGGTCACCGGGCTCGGCTCCACGGACCCCGAGCGCCACTCGCTGTCCCTGATCGCCTGGGCGGACGGCCTGATGTTCTCCTGCGTGGCCGGTTCCTTCAGCGCGCGCGCACCGAGCCTCGCGGAGGTCCGCTCGGACCTGCGGGAACTGCTGGCGGGGATGCTCGGCGCCGAAAAGCCCTGGTGAAGGGAGACCGCGCCGGGCAAGGATGGCGGCATGACGATCGAGCGCAGTGAACCCGCCGTCGACGCCGACGAACGCACCATGCTGGAGGGGTGGCTCGACTACCACCGCAGCACCCTCGCCCAAAAGTGCGAAGGACTGACCGACGAACAGCTGCGCACCGCGTCGGTGCCGCCCTCGGAGCTGTCCCTGATGGGCCTGGTGCGGCACATGTCGGAGGTGGAGCGGAGCTGGTTCCGCAGGGTGCTCGCGGACGAGGACGCCGGCCCCCTGTACTACAGCGAGGCCGACCGGGACGGCGACTTCCACCCGACCGAGGCGGACACCTGGCAGGAGGCGTACGCGACCTGGCAGTCCGAGATAGGCGCCGCCCGGCGCAACGCGGCCGGCTTCGCCCTGGACGACCTGTCCCGGGGCCGCCACAGGTTCAGCGCCGATCCGTACAGCCTGCGCTGGATCTACACCCACATGATCGAGGAGTACGCGCGGCACAACGGCCACGCCGATCTGCTCCGCGAGCGCGTCGACGGCGCCACCGGCGACTGACGTCACCCGCGGCGCGTCCGGGAGCCCCCGTACGGGGCGGGAGATCACCCGTGCGGGGCATGCTGTGTCCGTCCGGCCTCCCCCGGGCAGCCGGAGCCAGCAGAGTGGCGCGGGTGCATCGAACGACGACCACAGCAACGCTTCTGGTGACCGTGGCTGTCTCGGCCCTCTCGGGCTGTGTGACGGTCCACCGTCCCCTCGCGCCCGGACCGGCGACGGCACCGTCGCGGGGGGCGGAGCCACGTCCGGTCGGGGGGAACGAGACGGAGGTCGTGCAGGCACCGGCGCGCGAGGCCCTGGAGATGATCGGCCCGCCCCGGCCCTCGAAGACGCCCGCGCCCCCGTCGCACCGTGCCGCTCCCAGGGCCACGCCGGAACGGAAGACACCGCCCGACGAGCGGAGCGGGCAGGTCCGGCCGACTCGCCCCGGAACCGGCGGGAACGGGCGGCCGCGGCCTCCCGCGACGGCCCTCCCCGACGTGGCGGAGCCGATGCGCCGTGGCGCCTCCGGCGGACCGGACGTGTGCGCGCTGGGCAGGCAGTACGGCGGCTGGCGCCCGGACAGCCCGGAGGCCACCATCTGCGAGGAGGCGTACGGAGGCTGAACCGGCCGGAGCGCGTACGGACGCCGGTCCTAGGAACGCCGTCCCGGCGGCCACCGGTCCCCGGGCGCCTCCTCCTCGTCCAGCCGGATCTCCAGCCGCCGGATGGCGGCCCGTACGCCCTCGCCGTAGCGGTCGTCGGCCAGGGTGCGGGCCGCGCCCCGGGCCCGGTGGAGATGGGTGCGGGCGGCGTCGGTGCGGCCGAGGCGGGCGTAGTCGGCGGCCAGGTTCAGCTGCAGGGACGGGTAGAGCGCGCGCACGGCGAGGGATCCCTCGTACGCGCCGACGCGGTCGGCCGCGACCTCCTCGGCCGCCGTCAGCGCCCGCAGGTCCCAGGCCAGTTCGTCCTCGGGGTCGTCCTGTGTGTCGGCGAGGTAGTGGGCCAGGGTGCAGCGGTGCAGCGGGTCCCCGTGCTCGCCGATCTCCGCCCACAGGCCGAGCAGCCGGTGCCGGGCCTCCTCGCGGTCCCCCGCGTGGTGCAGCATCACGACCTGACCGATCCGCGTGAGCACGGCGTCCGGTGCCGCCCGCTCCTGTCGCTCCGCCACCACGCCCTCCGCACCGCTCGCCGTCTGTCGCCCCCGACGCTAACCGCAGGCCGGGGCGATACCGGACAAGCCGCTCCGTGGTCCCTCTAGCGGGCCGGATGCGGATCCGGGTGAGCGGCCCGCATCCGGCGGGGCGGCGTCAGCCCAGATTCGGGACGGTCCAGTCGATCGGCTCGTGGCCCTGCGCGGCCACCGCCTCGTTGATCTGCGTGAACGGCCGGGAGCCGAAGAACTTCTTCGCGGACAGCGGCGAGGGGTGCGCTCCCTTGACCACCACATGCCGGCTCTCGTCGATCAGCGGCAGCTTCTTCTGCGCGTAGTTGCCCCACAGCACGAAGACCGCCGGGTCGGGGCGGTCCGCCACCGCGCGGATCACCGCGTCGGTGAACAGCTCCCAGCCGCGGCCCTTGTGGGAGTTGGCCTCACCGGCGCGGACCGTGAGCACCGCGTTGAGCAGCAGCACGCCCTGCTCGGCCCACGGCATCAGGTAGCCGTTGTCCGGGATCGGCGTGCCCAGTTCGGCGTGCATCTCCTTGTAGATGTTGCGCAGGGACGGGGGGATCCTCACGCCCGGGCGGACGGAGAAGCACAGGCCGTGTCCCTGGCCCTCGCCGTGGTAGGGGTCCTGGCCGAGGACCAGGACCTTCACCTTGTCGTACGGCGTGGCCTCCAGCGCCGCGAAGACCTCCTCGCGGGGCGGGTAGACCGGACCGTTCGCCCGCTCCTCCTCGACGAACTCGGTCAGCTCCTTGAAGTAGGGCTGCTGCAGCTCGTCGCCCAGAACCCCGCGCCAGGACTCGGGCAGCATGGCGATGTCGGTCACGTCAATGTCCTTACGTGTGCGGTCGCTTCCAGACCACAGAACCTACAGGCGACCACTGACAACCGGCCCGGCGAACGGCCGTACCCGGTCCTACCAGCTGGTCTTCCGGGAGAGTTCCCACAGCATCATGATCGTGGACGGGTCCAGCGCCCGCTCCGCGCCCGAGATGTCCCGGCTCGCCGCCACGTGCTGCCGGCCCTGCCACAGCGGCAGCAGCCGCACGTCGTCGACGAGGATCTGCTGGGCCTCCTCGAACTGCTTCACCACGTTGCCGCGGTCGCTCTCCCGGCGGGAGCTGGGCAGCAGCTCGGCCGTGATCTCGGTCGCCTCGTAGGGCGTGCCGAGCGCGTTCTGCTTGCCGACGAAGGGGGCGATGAAGTTGTCCGCGTCCGGGAAGTCGGGGAACCAGCCGCGCCCGAACACCGGGTACTCGCCCTTCTGGTAGCCCTCGACGTACGTCTTCCAGGGGCGGCTCTTGAGCGTGACGTCGAACAGCTTCGACGCCTCCAGCTGACGCTCGAGCTCCTTGAACTCCAGCGCGGTCTCGGAGCCGTAGCGGTCCGTGGTGTACCAGAGGGTCAGCGGGACCGGCTCGGTGATGCCCGCCCCGGTGAGGATCCGCCGGGCCTTGGACACGCTGGGCTCGCCGTAGTCGTCGAAGAAGCCGGTGGTGTGCCCGGTCAGGCCCTTGGGGACCATGGAGTACAGCGGGTCGACGGTGTCCTTGTAGACCTTGTGCGCGATCGCCGCGCGGTCGACGATCTGGGCGATCGCCTGGCGCACCTCCTTCTTGCCGGCCCACGGGTCCTTCGGGTTGAACACCAGGTAGTTGATGTCCGTCCCGGTGCCGTCGATCAGCTGGAGCTCCTCCTCCTTGGAGGTCTTGCCCTGGAGCTCAATGATGTCGTCCGCCGCCAGACCGCGGTAGGTCAGGTCGATCCGGTCGTCCCGCAGCGCCTTGACCATGGTGCCGGAGTCCTGGAAGTAGCGGATGGTCACCGCGTTGTTCCGGCGTTCGGCGAAGCCCTCGTAGCGGTCGTTGCGGACGAGTTCGGCCTCCTCGCCCTCCTCGTACGACCGGAGGGTGTAGGGACCCGAGCCGACGACGCCGTCGTCCTCGCGCAGGGCGTCGGCCGGGTAGGCGTCGGGGTCGACGATGGACATCGCCGGGGTGGCGAGCACGAAGGGGAAGGTGGCGTCCGGCTTGTTGAGGTAGAAGACGACCTCGCGCTCGCTGGGCGCCTGCACCCGTTCGAGGCTGCCCAGCAGACCGGCCGGACCACCGTTGACGTTGATCTCCCGGATCCGGTCGATGGAGTGCTTGACGGCCTTGGCGTCGAGGGTGCCGCCGTCGGAGAACGTCAGCCCCTCGCGCAGCTCGCAGCGGAACACCTGGTTGGAGCTGTCGGAGAACTCGCAGCTCTTGGCGGCGTCCGGCTGCGGGGTGGTGGTGCCGACCGGGTAACTCAGCAGGGTCTGGTAGATGTTGCGGAACAGCTCCCAGGAGCTGTCCCAGGAGGCGGCGGGATCCAGCGTGCTGGGCGAGCTGGTGGTTCCCACGACGATGGGTCCCTCGTCGTCCGAGGTGTCCGACGACAGGACGCCGCAGCCGGTCACCAAGGACGATATGGACGCGATGGCCGCCACCCGCCGCAGGCATCGGTTCCGGTTGAACACGCGCACGCTCCTCGATCCGCCGTCCCAAGAGTCGGCAGACCATACCGCAGTGTTCGCACCGTTGACCCCCCTCTGTACGGCCCTTGAGATCAACTCTCCGATGACTACGTTGTCACGCACCGTCGCGACCCGATGCGCCGGCACGGGCGCCGTTCTCGTCGACGGACACCCGTGCCGGATCGTCGAACAGGGGCCCCGCGCGGGGCATCGGACCGTCCCGCGCGGCGCACGTGTCGCACCGCGCGGGACGTTCGGTTCAGGCGACGCCGGCGTTGAGGAAGATGCCGCCGTCGACGACCAGGGTCTGGCCGGTGACCCAGTCCGACTGGTCCGAGGTGAGGAAGGCGGCGGCGCCGCCGATGTCGGAGGGCACGCCGAGCCGGCCCAGCGGGTAGCCGGCGGCGGCCTCCGCCTCCCGGCCCTCGTACAGCGCCTGCGCGAACTTGGTCTTCACCACGGCCGGGGCGATGGCGTTGACCCGCACCCCGGGCGCGAACTCGTGCGCCAGCTGCTGGGTCAGGTTGATCAGCGCGGCCTTGCTGACACCGTAGGCGGCGATGAACGGCGAGGGCGCGATGCCCGCGACGGAGGCGATGTTGACGATCGCGCCGCCGTTGTCCTTCTGCCAGGCGTGCCAGGTCTTCTGCGCGAAGCCGAGCGCCGAGATCACATTGGTCTCGAACACCTTGCGCGCCACGTTCAGGTCGAGATCGGCGATCGGCCCGAACACCGGGTTGGTACCTGCGTTGTTGACCAGGTAGTCGACGCGGCCGAAGGCCTCCATCGCGCGCTCGACGGCGACGGCCTGGTGGGCCTCGTCGTGCGCCTTGCCGGCGACGTACACGGCACGGTCGGCGCCGAGCTTCTCGACGGCCTCCTTGAGGGCGTCCTCGCCCCGGCCGGTGATGCAGACCCGGTCGCCGCGCGCGACCAGCGCCTCGGCGACGCCGTAGCCGATGCCGCGGCTGGCGCCGGTGATCAGGGCGACCTTGCCCGAGAGTTCCACAGCAGTCATGTTCCCGGTCTTCCTAGTCGAGCGGTCCGCCGGCGACGTACAGCACCTGGCCGGAGACGAAGCCGGCCGCCTCGCCGGTGAAGAAGGCGATGGCGTTGGCGATGTCCTCGGGCTCGCCGACGCGGGCGACCGGGATCTGGGTGGCGGCGGCGGCCTTGAAGTCCTCGAAGCCCATGCCGACGCGGTCGGCGGTGGCCTTGGTCATCTCCGTGGCGATGAAGCCGGGGGCGACGGCGTTGGCGGTCACGCCGAACTTGCCGAGCTCCTTGGCGAGGGTCTTGGTGAAGCCCTGCAGGCCGGCCTTGGCCGCCGAGTAGTTGACCTGGCCGCGGTTGCCGAGCGCGGAGGAGGACGACAGGTTGACGATCCGGCCGAACCCGGCGTCCACCATGTGCTTCTGACAGGCCTTCGACATCAGGAACGCGCCGCGCAGGTGCACGTTCATGACGGTGTCCCAGTCGGAGACGCTCATCTTGAACAGCAGGTTGTCGCGCAGCACGCCCGCGTTGTTGACCAGGATGGTCGGCGCGCCGAGCTCCTCGGCGATGCGCGCGACGGCGGCCTCGACCTGCGCCTCGTCGGAGACGTCGCAGCCGACCGCGATCGCCTTGCCGCCGGCGGCGGTGATCTTCTCGACGGTGTCCTTGCAGGCGGCCTCGTCGAGGTCGATCACGGCGACCGCGCGGCCCTCGGCGGCCAGTCGTACGGCGGTGGCGGCGCCGATGCCGCGCGCTGCGCCGGTGACGACCGCGACCCGCTGCTCAGTGGTGGACATTGCTGCTTCTCCTCGCGCTTGGGATGCGGCTCCTGCGGCCGGGCCGGGATCGGTGAGCGACCGCTTAGTACCTTCAGCAGACGTGACGCTAGAAGCACTGGCACCCGGTGTCAACGGCACACCGCGCGTGTGTGATCCATTCCCCGCGCGGCGGCCCTCTTCCGCCCGCCGTGGCCGGGGCACGCCCGGCATCCGCGCGGAGCACCCGATCGGCCCAGCGCTGCGCGCCCTCACGCCGGGCGGCCCCTAGCGTCGGACGCGAGCCACCCGCGGCCGGAAAGGAGGCGTTCCATGCGCCGTCGCACCGGTGCCATGGGCATATTGATCGCGCTCGCCGCGATCGTGCCGTTGGCCGACCCCGCTCACGCCCAGGACCTGGACTGCGGCGACTTCACCTATCAGGAGGACGCGCAGACCTTCTTCGAAACGGACCGGAGCGATCCGCACCGGCTCGACGAGGAACCGGGCCCGGACGACGGAGTGGCCTGCGAGGCGCTGCCCCGGCGCGGCCTCACCTCGTCCACCTTCCGGCCCGTCCCCTCCACCCCGGCACCGACGACCGTTTCACCCACCCGGCCACCGTCGCCGACGACCGTTTCGCCCACCCGGCCACCGACGACCGTTTCGCCCACCCGGACCGTGCTCCCCACCACCGCGCCGACGACGCGGTCCGCGCCCGCGACCACCGCACCCCCGCCTCCCGCCAGGACATCCGCCGCACCCACGACTCCCCCGGCCGTCGCGCCGACGCGCGGGGTGCAGGGCGGGCTGGGCGGCTCGTCGGAGTCCGGGCCGAGCGGCTGGGACCTGGGCGTCGGCGCGACGTTCGTGACGGGCGCCGTGCTCGCGGCCGGACACCTGGTGAGACGCCGCCGGACCTGACGGGCCGTGGGCCGCCGCGGGTGGCCGGCGGCCGGCCGCGCGCACGCGGTGGAGCGGCCACGAACCACCCGCGGCGGCCCACCGTCCCGGTCAGCGCACGAGCAGCTCGAGCAGCCGTTCCGCCTCCGCCGCCGGATCGGCGGTGAGCCCGGTGTGCACGGGACCGGGCTGGACGATGGTGGACCGGGGCGCGATCAGCCAGCGGAAGCGCCGCCCGGCGTCGTCCCCGGCCGCCTGCCCGGCCGCGTCCCCGCCCGCGCAGACGCCCTCGACGGCACGCAACGCGGCCCGTACGCCGGGCAGGTCGGCCTTCGGGTCGAGGGCCAGCAGCCGCGCCTCGTCGAGGTGGGTGCGGGCCGCGACGAACGACTTGGGGCGGCAGTACACGAGCACCCCGGCGTTGACGCACTCACCGCGTTCGACGCGCGGTACGACCCGCAGCAGCGCGTACTCGAAGACGTGCCGGTCGCTCACTGGTCCCCCTCGAGGCCGTGGATGTGGTGGTGGACGGTGGCCGCGCGGGCGAGCAGCGGCCGCGCGTAGGCCGACCGGAGCTCGTCCGGGGTGTCGAAGCCGGGCTCGCCGGTCAGCCAGAGGTCGGGGATCTCCGCGGTGACCTCGGCGAGCAGTTCCTCGGTGACCCGCGGCGCGAGCCGGGCCGCGGCGGACGCGATGTCCGGCGCGCAGGGCTTCAGGGCGTGGTCGGAGGCGTCGTAGGGTCGGGCGGCGGAGGCTGTGGCGCCGGGCCAGTTGTGGTGCCAGATCATGGTCGCGCCGTGGTCGATGAGCCAGAGCTCGCCGCGCCGGCACAGCATGTTGGGGTTGCGCCAGGAGCGGTCGACATTGTTCACCAGCGCGTCGAACCAGACGATCCGTCCGGCCTCCTCGGGACTCACCTCGAAGGCGAGCGGGTCGAAGCCGAGGGCGCCGGAGAGGAAGTCCATGCCGAGGTTGGTGCCGCCGCTGGACTTCAGCAGCTGCTGCACCTCCTGCTCGGGCTCGCCGAGCCCCAGCACGGGGTCGAGTTCGACGGTGACCAGGCGGGGCACCCGCAGGCCCAGCCGACGGGCGAGTTCCCCGCAGACGACCTCGGCGACCAGCGTCTTGCGGCCCTGTCCGGCACCGGTGAACTTGAGGACGTAGGTGCCGAGGTCGTCCGCCTCGATCAGTCCCGGCAGCGAGCCGCCCTCGCGCAGCGGCGCGATGAATCGGGTCGCGATGACTTCCTTGAGCATCGCCCCAGGCTACTGGCGCGTCGCCGCACGTCGGAGGCGACCCGTGCGAGAGGGTGCGGCCACGGGCCGGCGCCCGACAGCGAAACGACAGCCGTGGTTTACGCCCGTCCGACCGCGGACAGGCCAAGCTCTCGGCATCGCATGAACGGCGTGGGCCCGCCGACCGTACCTCTCCGCAGATCACACATCCTCCCCGGAAGGGACACACCGGCATGACCAGCGCATCGCTCAAGTCCGCATCGGGACCCGCCCGTCGAACCGTCGTGGCGGCGGCCGGAGCGGCGGGCCTCGCCGTCGCGCTGACCGCGTGCGGGGGCTCCGACGACGACACGTCGAGCTCCTCCGCCGACCCTGGCTCCGCCGGCGGCTCGCCGGACGACGGCGGCACGGACAGCGGGGGGTCGGACGGCGGCGGGGACGCCGGTACCGACCCGCTCGCCTCGACCGCCGACATCCCCGAGGGGGGCGGAAAGGTCTTCGCCGACCGTAAGGTGGTCGTCACCCAGCCGACGGCGGGCGAGTTCAAGGCGTTCTCGGCGACCTGCACCCACCAGGGGTGTGCGGTGAAGAGCGTCGCCGACGGGGTCATCAACTGCCCCTGCCACAACAGCAACTTCTCCATCAGCGACGGCAGTGTGCGGAGCGGCCCGGCGACCAAGCCGCTGCCCGCCGTGGAGATCACGGTGAGCGGGGACTCGATCACCCTCGCCTGAGCCGTCGGCGCCGGGCACGACAGGAGAGACGGAGGGCCGTATGACCGCCACGCAGCGCCGGGGCCGGAAGATCATGATGACGCCCGGTGAGCTGGACGACTTCCTCACCGTCCAGCGCACCTGCCGGGTCGCCACGGTGTCCGCCGACGGAGCGCCGCACGTCAGCACGCTCTGGTTCGCCTGGGACGGCGCCTCGCTGTGGCTGTACTCCGTGGTGCGCAGCCGGCGCTGGGCGGACCTGCGGCGGGATCCGCGGGTGGCGGTCGTGGTCGACACGGGCGAGGAGTACGACGAGCTGCGCGGCGCGGAGCTGTCCGGGCGGGTGGAGTTCGTGGGCGAGATCCCGCGCACCGGCGAACTGCGCGCGGAACTCGACGTCCCGGAGACCTTGTTCGCCCGCAAGAACTTCGGCCTGGACGAGATGCCCCACGACGGCCGGCACGCCTGGCTGCGCCTGACCCCGGAGAAGATCGTTTCCTGGGACTTCAGGAAACTGCCGACGCTGCCCTAACTCCCCGCGCTCTCCCCGACCCGCTCCCCCGCCGCCCGCAGCGCCTGTACCGCCGCCCGGATCGACGGGCGGCGGTCGGCGTCCGCGCGCCAGACGACGAAGACGTGCCGTCGTACGCGCTGCCGGAGCGGGACGGTCACCACCCCGTCGGGCAGCGGGTCGCGGCCGAGCAGCGGGACGATGCAGACGCCGAGCCCCGCGGCGACCAGGCCGAGCTGGGTGTGGCTCTCGGCGGCGCGGTGGCCGATGACCGGTTCGACGCCCTTGGAGCGCAGGGTGAACATCAGCCACTCGTGGCAGAACTCGCCCTCGCCCCAGGTGATCCACTCGTCCTCGGCGAAGTCGGCGAGGTCCACCTCGTCACGGCCGGCGAACCGGTGACCGGCCGGGAGCGCCACATCGGCCGGGTCGTCCAGCAGGGGCGCCTTGACCAGGCCGTCGGGCAGCGGCATCGGCTTGTTGTACCAGTCGAGCACCACCGCGAGATCGACGTCCCCGCGCACCACTCCCCGGATGCCCTGCTCCGGCTCCTGCTCGCGGGAGCGCACGCGCAGCGCGGGATGCCGCTCGCGCAGGTCCCGCAGGGCCACCGGGAACAGCCCCCGCGCGGCGGTCGGGAACGCCGCGACCCGCAGTTCACCGGCGACCTGTCCGCGCTGCGCCTCCAGGTCGGACTGGGCGAGCTCGACCTGGGAGAGGATGCGCGCCGCGTGCTCGGCGAGCAGCCGGCCCGCGTCCGTGAGCCGGACCCCGCGCCCGTTCCTGGCCAGCAGGCGCTGACCGACCTCGCGCTCCAGCTTGGACATCTGCTGCGAGACGGCCGAGGTCGTGATGTGCAGCCCCTCGGCCGCGCCGCTGACCGAGCCGTGCCGGGCGAGGGCGTCGAGGGTGCGCAGGCGCTCCAGGTTCAACATGTAAGCGATGCTACGAGATACCGGGTGCGAAATCTCGATTGTGCTACGAGATGGACGTCCCGCATCGTTGCGTCCATGAGCAGCGTCACCGCGACCACCACCACACCGGCCCCGGCCGGCCCCGCCCCGGAACGCACCCGCCCCCGCCTGGACTGGCGGCTGCGTTTCGGCGCGCTCTCCCTGATCTGGGGATTCAGCTTCCTCCTCATCAAGGTCGGCACCCAGGGCTACGCCCCCTTCCAGGTCACCTTCGGCCGGCTGGCCTTCGGCACCACCGTCCTGGCGGTGGCGATGGTGGTGCGGCGGGAGGGGCTGCCGCGCGGTGCGCGCACCTGGGGTCATCTCGCGGTCGCCGGGTTCCTGCTGAACGCCCTGCCGTTCTCGCTGTTCGCCTTCGCGGAGCTGACCATCCCGTCCACGCTCGCCGGCATCTGCAACGCGACCTCGCCGCTGTGGGGCATGGCCCTGTCGCTGGTGGCGCTGTCCGAGGACCGGCCGACCCGGGTGCGGGTGGCGGGGCTCGGCCTCGGCTTCCTCGGGGTGCTGACCGTGCTGGGCGCCTGGCAGGGCTTCGACGGCCTGGACGCCCGCGGCACGACGCTGGCCCTGCTGGCCTCGCTGAGCTACCCCGTCGGCTGGATCTACGTCCGCCGCACCCTGGCGGGCAGCAGCCACTCGAACCTGTCCCTGACCGGCGGTCAGCTGCTGCTGGCCACGGCCCAGCTGGCCGTCGTCACCCCGCTGTTCACCACACTGCCGACCCGCTTCGCCGTCGGCCCGCTGCTGGCGATCGCCGCGCTGGGCACGCTGGGCACGGGTCTGGCCGTACTCGTCCAGTACGGCCTGGTCGCCGAGGTCGGCCCGACGACCGGCCAGATGGTCACCTACTTCGTCCCGGTGATCGCCGCAGCGGCCGGCATCGCCATCCTCGGCGAAACCCTGACCTGGTCGACACCGGTGGGCGCGGCGATCGTCCTGGCGGGCGCGGCCCTCACTCAGGTAAGACCCAAGCGCCCGGCGTAACCGCCCCGGCTGCGGCCAATCACCCCAGCGCCCACCCCACCCCGCCACCCTGCCATCCCGTCACCACAGCGCCGCGCAGCTGCGGGCAGTCGTGCCTCCCCCAGTGCCTCAAGGCCTGGGAGGTGCCCCCGGGGGCGGCACGGGTGGGCGGTGGGGGCACCTCCCGCTCATGGGGGGTCCCCCGCTCGAGCGAAGTCGAGAGTGGGGGAGGCACCCCGCAAACGCCGGGCCGCGCAACACCCCCCGCCCAGCACGCTCCCGGACACCGCCTCAGGCATACGTCCGCACCAACCCCCCGGCCGGACCGATCGCCGCGGCGATCGCCTCGGACAGCGGCCCGATCTCGCCCTCCGTGAGCGTCGAGACCGTGACCCGGATCCCCGGCGCCGCGTCCATCCGGAAGCGAGCACCGGGGGCCACCGCCCAGCCGGCGTGCAGCAGCCGGGCGACCGCGCCGGTCTCGTCGGGGACCGGCACCCACACGTTCATGCCGCTGCGCCCGCGCGCCGCGACCCCGCACCCGGCCAGCGCCCCGATCAGCGCCTCCCGGCGCCGCCCGTACCGCGCGGCCACGACCGCCGGGTCCACCGCACCCTCGCGCCACAGCCGCACCACCGCGCGCTGGACGATCCGGCTGACCCAGCCCGGCCCGAGCCGCTGCCGTCCGCGCACCCGGTCGAGGGTGACCGCGTCCCCGGTGAGCACCGCGAGCCGCAGGTCGGGGCCGTACGCCTTGGCCACCGAGCGCACGAAGGCCCAGCTGCGGGTCGTACCCGCCAAGGCGTGCAGCGGCAGGTCGACGATGTGGTGCCCGTGGTCGTCCTCGACGAGCAGCGTCTCCGGGTGGTCGGCGAGCACCTGGCGCAGGGCACGCGCGCGTGCGGCGCTCAGCGCGGCGCCGGTCGGGTTCTGCGCCCGGTCCGTCACGATCAGGGCCCGTGCCCCGCCCGCCAGCGCCCTCCGCACGTCATCGGGCGAAGGGCCCTCGTCGTCGACCCCCACGGGGACGGTCCGCAGTCCCAGCGCCGGGACCAGGTCCAGCAGGCTCCCCCACCCCGGGTCCTCCACCGCGACCGCGTCCCCGGGTCTGAGGTGTGCCACGAGCACCCGCTCCATCGCGTCCAGCGCGCCCGAGGTGACGGCGACGGGCCCGTCCGGAACGCCGTCGGCGTCCAGACCGGCCCGCGCCAGCCGTGCCAGCTCGGGTTCCACGGGCGCGTGCCCGTACAGCACCGGCTCCCGGTCGCCCTCCCCGGCCGCCGCCGCGAACACCCCGGCCAGCGGGGGCAGCAGCGCGGGGTCCGGGTTGCCCTCGGACAGGTTCCGCACGCCCGGCGGGGCCTCCACCCGGATGAGTTCACGCGCGGTGGTGGCCGGCTTGGACCGCACCCGGCTCCCCCGCCGGCCCGCGGTCTCGATGACCCCGCGCTCGCGCAGGGTCCGGTACGCGGCGGCGACGGTGTTCGGGTTCACCCCGAGCCGCTCCGCCAACTCCCGCATCGGCGGCAGCGGTTCACCCGGCCGCAACGCCCCGTCCCCCACCGCGCGCTCGATGCTCGCGGAAATCTCCGCCGCACGCCGCCCACTGATCCGATACTCTCCTAGCACAAACCAAATTATGCACTAGTGCAATGGAGAACGCCATGCAGGGGACCCGGCAGCAGCGGCCCGCCACCTACCCGCCCACCGAGCGCACCGTCCCCACCCGCTCCCCCGACCGTGCCGCGTACGACAAGGAGCTGGTGCACGCGATACTCGACGAGGGCTACGTCTGCCATCTCGGCTTCGTCCGGGACGGCGCGCCGGTGGTGCTGCCCACGCTGTACGGCCGGGTCGGCGAGCGTCTCTACGTCCACGGTTCGACCGGCTCGCGCCCGCTGCGCGCGGCGGGCCAGGCGGACTCCGGGCTCCCGGTCTGCCTGACCGTCACCCACGTCGACGGGCTGGTGCTGGCCCGCTCGGCCTTCCACCACTCGATCAACTACCGCTCCGTGGTGGTGCACGGCGTGGCGCACGACGTGACCGACCCCGAGGAGAAGCGGCGAGCCCTCGACGCCCTGGTCGACCATGTCGTACCGGGCCGCGCCGCCGACTCCCGGCCGGCCAACAAGAAGGAACTGGCCGCCACGGCGGTGATCCGCCTCGACCTGGACGAGGTCTCCGCCAAGCTCCGCACCGGCGGAGTCAACGACGAGCCCGAGGACCTCGCCCTGCCCCACTGGGCCGGCGTCGTCCCGCTGCGCAAGGGCTACGGCACCCCGCTCGCCGACCCGGACCTGGCCCCCGGCACCGAACTGCCCGGCTACCTGGCGGCCCGGTGACGCTGATCCACCTCCGGGACGCGCCCCACGACGACGAGTGGCAGCGCCGGCCGGCCACGCACGACTTCGGCCGGCTCGCGGTCAACGGCCTTCCGGGCGAACCGCCGTACGTCCAGCCGCTGCACTTCGCGTACGACGCCGAGCGCGGCGAGGCGGTCACCCACCTGGCCCGGCCCAACCCGCTCCGGCGCGCCGTCGAGGCGCATCCGGAGGTCCTGCTGAGCGTGGTCGACGACTACGCGTACGTCCCCGGCCCCTGGCAGGCCGAGCCCGGCACCCCGCCCGAGCACGGTGTCCCGACGAGCCTCTACGCGTCCGTCCGACTGCGTTGCCGCGCCCATGTCGTGGACGATCCGGCACGAAAGGCCGCGCTCCTCGACCGCCAGGTGGGCCACTTCCGGCCGGAGGGCGGCTCCGCGCGGGCGGCGGCGGGCGAGGCCCCGTACGGCGGACCGCTGTCCGGGATCCGCGGCCTCCGGCTCGAAGTGACGGGCGTACGGGCGAAGTTCAAGTACGCGGGCAAGCGGTCCGAGGCGGTACGGGAGCGCATCGCGGCCGGGCTGGCGGACCGGGACGGCGCGCGTGACGCGGAGGCACGCGCGCACGTCCTGCGTCGGCGGCCGGCCTGACCTCCGGGCCGGGGCCCTCCCGCGCGGAAGGGCCCCGGCCGTCACACCGGCACCGTGCCCGGCTCCTCCTTGCGGGCCCGCGCGCCCCGCGCCTCGCCCACCGCGAGGCCCGCGACCGAGCCGAGCAGCAGCAGGGTGCCGGCCAGGGTGGCCGTCGTGAGCCGCTCACCGAGCAGGGCGACCGCGAGCACCGCCGCGCTCACCGGCTCCAGCAGCATGATCACGGAGACGGTGGCCGACCGTACGACGGCCGCGCCGGCGAAGTAGAGGCCGTACGCGAGTGCCGTCGGCACGGAGGCGACGTACGCCAGCAGGCACAGCAGGGTGCCGGGGGCGTCGGTGTGCGGCACCAGTCCCTCGGCCGCGGCGAACGGCAGCAGCACCAGGCTGGTGACGGCGAACGCCCCGACGGTCGTACCGGAGGAGTCCGTACCGCCGTCACGTCCCCACCGGCGGGTGAGCAGCGTCATCACCGAGTACCCGGCCGCGGACAGCAGGGCGAGCAGCACCCCCCACGGGTCCACGGTCGCGCCCCCGCCGCCGAGGACGAGCACGACGAGTCCGGCGAGCGCGCCCACGACGGCGGCCAGTCCGCCGCGTCCGAGGCGCTCGCCCAGGGTCAGTCGCGCGCCGAGCGCGATCAGTACGGGTCCGGCGCCGAGGGTGATGACGGTGGCCACCGCGAGTCCCGTGGCGGAGACGGCCGCGAAGTAGGAGGTCTGGAAGACCGCGAGTCCGATGCCGGTGGCCCCGGCCCGCAGCGCCCGTCGGCCGAGCGGTTCGGGGGCGGCGGTGCGGGCGCGCCGCGACAGCGGCCGGGCGGCGAGCAGCAGCACCAGGCCGGCCGCGCAGCGCCAGAAGGACAGGGCGACGGGACCCATGTCGCTGGTCCGGTAGACCAGTGACGCGGCGGCGCCCGCGGTGCCCCAGGCGGCACCGGCGACGATCAGATAGAGGAGGCCTCGCCCTACGGGCAGGCCGGAGACGGCGTTCGACACGTGTTCTCTCCGCGGATGCGCGCGCCACGCGCGTCGGCGTGGGCGCGGAGGTTCGGGAAGGGATCCCGGATCGGTCCCGGCCGGGGCCGGGGCGGCGGGATCCGCGGACTCCGTCCGCGGGCAGCACCGTCACGCCCGGCGACCAGCCGGGCGGATGTACCGGAGGGCCCGCCTCAGGCGATCGGAGGCGGAAGGACACGTGCGCGTGCGTGCATGATCAGCACCTTAAGCAGTCGTTCCCGGCGTGGACAACTCCCTTTCGGGCCCGCCGCTCGCCACCGGTTCCCCGGAGCCCTTCGCCGGGGCCGAGGACTGGGCGATGAAGGCGCCCGTCAGGACCACCGCGCCGCCCACGATCTGCGGCGCCGACAGGTGCTCGCCGAGCAGGACCCAGGCGAGGACGGTGGCGATGACCGCCTCCAGACAGGCCACGACACCGGCGACCTGCGGGGAGAGCCGGCGTACCGAGAGCACTCCCGTGGCGTACGCGACGACCGTGGCGACGAGGACGATCCAGGCCAGCAGCGCGAAGGCGGCGACCGGAGTGCCGTTCATCTCCGCGTGGCCGGTGAGGACGGACCAGTCCATGGACCAGGGCCGGGCGACGACGGTGAGGACGGCTGCGCCGATCAGCAGCCCATAGGCGACCACACCGAGCGGGTCGGGGGCCTCCTCGCCGTCGCTGCCCCGGTCGGACAGGACGAAGTAGCCGACCTGGCAGCAGGCCGCGCCGAGCGCGAGCAGCAGACCGAGCGCGTCGAAGCCGAGGCCCGCCCACACCTCCACGACACAGGCGAGCCCGCCCACCGCCAGGACCACGCCGACCGCGGCGGCACGGGTCACCGGCCGCCGCTGCACGAACCGCACCCAGCCGAGCACGAGCGCGGGCGCCAGGTACTCGACCAGCAGCGCGACCCCGACGGGGATGCGGGAGAGGGCGGCGAAGTAGCAGGCCTGGACGCCGGCCACGGCGAACAGGCCGAACCCGGCGAGCAGTCCGGGCCTGCTGCGCAGGAGTCCCCGGTGGCGCACCGCCAGCGGCAGCATGACGAGCGCCGCGCCCGCCACCCGCAGCCACACGACGTGGAGCGGGTCGAGACCCGCCTCGATCAGTGGCTTGGCGGCCACACCGGAGCCCCCGAAGGCCAGTGCGGACAACAGCGCGAGGCCGAGTCCGACGCCCTTTCGGTGGTCGCCCGGGGTACTGACAGAGGTAGGCACCGGCACATGATGACAGGCCCCGACAGGAGCGTCACCCTCCATGGCACCTGTCTCACCGGCTGGACGGCACCTCGAGCCGGGCGAAGAGTTCACGCGGGTCGATTCCGGCGCGTTCGAGGACCTCGACGGCACGCGCCCGCGGGTCCACGACGATCGCCGCGAGCAGGTCCGTACCGCACGCCGGACCGCGGCCGTGGCGGGCGGCGCGCTCGTGGGCGTACTCCACGCAGCTCGCGGCCAGCGGCGAGAGGCCCGCGGCCTCGGTCACCGCGGGGACGCCGCCGGAGTCCTCGACCGCGCCCTGCCAGCGCAGGCCGTAGCCGATGCTGCGCTGGACCAGGTAGCCGAGCAGCCGGGCGATCCGCGGGCCCTCGCCGAAGGCGGCTCTCACCTCGGTGTCGGACTCCAGGAGCGAATGCAGCAGGTGGGCGGTGTCGATCTGCCGGTCCCCGTCCCGGACCGCTCTGCGCCGGGCACCGGCCACCACCGCTGCCAGCTCGGCGCCGAGCCTGGCATCGTTCTCCGCGCGGTGGATGCCCTGCCCCTGGAGTTCCTGGGCCTGTCGCCGGGGGATACGGGGTTGCACGTCCCCCACCCCATCAGCCCCGCGGGCCCGGGACATCCCCGGCGGGAAGCATCTTGGCGTCCCACGGGAAGTGGACGTCCCGGGCCGGAATCTCCTCCTTGCGGAGGAGATCAGGGTGTTTCCGCCCGAGGGGCGCGCGCCGGTTTGCGCCACGCCCCCGCCGACCCCCACCGATCCCGTCAGTCCTCGTCGGCGAGGATGAGGTACAGCTTCTTGCGGGCCTCGTTGATGACGGCGAGAGCCTTCTCCCGTTGCTCCTTGCTGCCCGTCTTCCAGACCTGTCCGAAGGCCTCCATCAGGCCGAAGCCGGCCTGCCGGATCTCGCTCAGCGCCTCCCAGTCGACCCCGCGCGAGGCTTCCTCCCAGGGAGCCTCGGGACCTTCCCCGGTCGCCGAGCGGCCGGCGTCGGTGAGCGAGAACAGCTTCTTGCCACCCTCGGACTCGCTGGCGATCAGCCCCTCGTCCTCCAGCAGCTGGAGGGTGGGGTACACCGAGCCGGGGCTGGGCTTCCACGCCCCGCCGCTGCGCTCGGCGATCTCCTGGATCATCTCGTAGCCGTGCATCGGACGGTCCTTCAGCAGGGCCAGGATCGAGGCCCGCACGTCACCGCGCCGCGCCCTTCCCCTCGGTCCGCCGCGCCCTCGCCCGCCCCAGGGGCCGCCGTGCCCGAAGCCCGGGCCGAAGGGGCCGCCGGGACCACCCGGGCCCCCCGGACCGAAGGGCCCGAAGGCCGCCCGCAGCCGTTCGAAGTCGCCCCGGCCGCCACGCGGGCCGCCGTGACCGTGTCCGTGCTCGTGACCATGGGTACGCATCGCAACCACTCCATTCCATCGTTGATCTGTCGCGATGCTTCAACGATATATCGGAACAGCTCGTTCGGCAACCGCTCGGTCGGGCCGGTGCCCGCGGCGACCGGGCCGGCACCCGCGGATTGGCCTTGGCCCGGGGTTTCGCACGGCCCTTACCGTCAGGACATGCGGATTCGAATCGTCGACGCCTTCACCGACCGGCCCTTCGCCGGCAACCCCGCCGGAGTGCTGCTGCTTGACGCCTTCCCGGGCGACCCCTGGCTGCAGAACGTCGCCCTGGAGGTCAACCACGCCGAGACGGCCTTCGCCCACCCGCTCCCCGCGGGCGGCGACGCCGACTGGGCACTGCGCTGGTTCACCCCCGCCACCGAGGTCGCGATGTGCGGCCACGCGACACTGGCCACCGCGCACGTCCTGCACACCACCGGCACGCACCGGGGACCGGTGCGCTTCGCCACCCGCAGCGGCGTCCTCATCGCCACGCCCGGCGAGGACGGCTCCGTCACCCTGGACTTCCCCACCGCCCCGCTCACCGCGGTCGACGTTCCCGAAGGCGTCGCCGAGGCGCTGGGCGCCCGGCCGCTCACGGCGTTCGACACCGGCCCGGACATCGGGGACCTGCTCGTCGAGGTCGCCGACGAGCGGACCGTCCACGCCCTGCGGCCCGACCTCAAGGCCCTGGCCGCCCACTCCGAGCGCGGCGTCATCGCCACCGCCCGCGCGGAGAACCCCGCCCTCGGCTACGACTTCGTCTCCCGCTGCTTCTTCCCGAACGTCGGCATCGACGAGGACCCGGTCACCGGCAGCGCGCACACCGCTCTGGCCCCCTACTGGTCCGAGCGCCTCGGCCGCTCCGTCCTCACCGGCCTCCAGGCCTCGCCGCGCTCCGGCCGCGTCCGCACCGAGGTGCGCGGTGGGCGCACCCTGCTGAGCGGACGGGCCGTGACGGTCATCGAGGGGAACCTGCTGGTCTGAACCCGGTACGGCGAAGGGGCGTACGGCCGCTCCGTACGCCCCTTCGCCGCTGTCTCACGCCGTCGGCAGCCAGTCCACCTTGCCGGCCAGCAGCGCGTACCCCACGAACGCCCCGACGTCGAGCAGCGTGTGCGCGGCCACCAGCGGACCGACGCGCCCCCAGCGCCGGTAGAGGTACACGAACACCACGCCCATCACCATGTTCCCGATGAAGCCGCCGATGCCCTGGTAGAGGTGGTACGAGCCGCGCAGCACCGAACTGGCCGCCAGCGAGGCGCCGGGGCTCCAGCCCAACTGATCGAGCCGGCGCAGCAGATAACCGACGACGACGACCTCTTCGAGGATCGAGTTCTGCATCGCGGACAGGATCAGCACGGGGTACTTCCACCACACCTCGGGCAGTGCCTCCGGCACCACCGTGAGGTTGAAGCCGAGGCCGCGCATGGCCAGGTAGAACGCGATGCCGCTGCTGCCGATGCCCGCCGCGACCGCCGCTCCGCGGCCGAGGTCGGACCAGGGGCGGGTGCGGTCGAAGCCTAGGGTGCGCAGCCCCGCGCCCTCGCGCAGCAGGAAGTGCGCGACGAGCGCCACCGGCACGAGCGCCGTGGTGATCCCGAAGAGCTGCCAGGCCAGGTCCAGCCAGGGGCGGCCCGGCGCGGCCGAGGCGTTGAGGGTGGCCGCCTGGTCCTTCAGGCCGCCCGGCTCGGTGACCGAGCCGACGAAGCTGATCAGGGCCGACACTCCGCTCGCGCCGAGCGACAGCGCAAGCACGAGAAGCGTCTCGTTGCGGAGCGTCGTCCGCGAGGGCCTCCGCTCGGAATACGAATCGGCCCCCGGGCCGGCCTCCGCCTGCACACCTGCCTCCACATCACCGATCGGGTCCGATCAGTATGAGGGCAGCGGCTGTGCGCCCGGCCGGGGGGTCGTGCGGGGGTGATCCGTGGGGCCGTGAGGTGGTGGTCCGCGGGGGTCAGCCCGTCGGCACCGTCTCCGGCAGCCCCACCGGCCAGCTGTGCACCGGATCGCCCTGCTGTGTCAGCTCGCGGTAGCGGAGGGTGGTGGCGGCCAGGGCGGCCTCCCGGCCGAGGCCCAGGTCCAGGGCCCGGTGGAAGGTCGCGGCCTGCCAGGTCGCGCCGTTCACCCTCCGTCGGCACCGCTCCTCGATCACCCCGAGGTACAGATCGCGGTCGGCGGGCTCGATCCCCCACGCGTCCAGCCCGGCCTCGGCGAGCGGCAGCAGTTCGTCCCGTACGAGGGTGACCGCGTCCACCTCGCCCAGCCCACCGAGGCGGCCGCGCCGGGGCCAGATGAGGCGGGCGTCGATGCCGTGCTCGCAGGCGGCGTCGAAGTTGGCGGCCGCCGCCTCGAACGGCAGCCGGGTCCACACCGGCCGGCTGTCCTCGGCGAGGGCACGGACCACGCCGTAGTAGAAGGCCGCGTTGGCGATGACGTCGGTGACGGTGGGGCCGGCGGGCAGTACGCGGTTCTCCACGCGCAGGTGGGGGACGCCGTCGGCGATGCCGTAGACGGGGCGGTTCCAGCGGTAGACGGTGCCGTTGTGCAGGACGAGTTCCGCGAGTGAGGGGACGCCGCCCCGGTCCAGCACCTCGAGCGGGTCCTCGTCGTCGCAGATAGGCAGCAGGGCCGGGTAGTAGCGCAGGTTCTCCTCGAACAGGTCGAAGGCCGACGTCACCCACCGCTCCCCGAACCAGGTGCGCGGCCGCACGCCCTGGGCCTGGAGCTCGGGCGGGCGCGTGTCGGTGGACTGCTGGAACAACGGGGGCCGGGACTCCCGCCACAGTTCGCGGCCGAACAGGAACGGCGAGTTGGCGCCGACGGCCACCTGGGCGGCGGCGACGGCCTGGGCCGCGTTCCACACACCGGCGAAGCGCTCCGGGGTGACCTGGAGGTGCAGCTGCACCGAGGTGCAGGCGGCCTCGGGGGCGATGGACTTGGAGGTGCAGCTGAGGCGCTCGACGCCGTCGATGTCGAGGGTGAAGTCCTCACCGCGCGCGGCCACGATCTGTTCGTTGAGCAATGCGTAGCGATCGACGTCGGAAAGATTCGAGGAGACCAGGTCGTCCCGGTCCAGCGTCGGCAGGATGCCGATCATCACGATCCCCGCGTCCACCTCACCGGCTTTCCGGTCGGCGTACGCGAGCGAGGTGCGCAGTTCCTCGTCGAGCCGGTCGAATACCCGCCCGCCCAATCGGTGAGGAGCGATGTTCACTTCCAGATTGAACATGGCGAGCTCTGTTTGGAAGTCCCTGCTGGCGATCCTTTCGAGGACTTGCGCATTCAACATTTTCGGCATGCCGTCGGCACCCGCGAGATTCAATTCGATCTCCAGCCCCATGAGGTTCTTGGGGCGGTCGAACCGCTTCTCCGCCAGGAGTCGCTCCAAGCCCGTCAGGCAGCTGCGGAGCTTCTCGCGGTAGCGCTGGCGATCGGAGAGGTCGAACTGACCTGCCACGACCTTCTCCCCCATCGAAGCGTCCCTTCTTGCACGGGCGGACCGAAGATCGTCCGCCGGGGTCCCGGTCCACAGGCAAGGATGCCCCGTCGATGCGATCGATAACGCCCCGGACGGCACCATGGACCGCTAGTCTGGTCGACGGTGACCAGTGGCACATTCACGAGGCATGGCACGGAAGGCGACTTGCGGGTCTGTTGCGAACTCGTGAAAAACGCCGACGAGAATGGGCCGACCGCTTCGCGGTCATTTTCCGAGGTCATCGGCGTGCACCCTGCCTGAAATCGGGATATCTTTCGCGTTTCACCGGCCAGAAGTACCCTTGTTCCGCCGGTCGAAAACAGCTAGTGGAAACACAGTCTGAACACGTGTCGTATAAACTTTGCGCACAAGGCAGAAGGTTGGCGCCCACGGTTCGAGTGATCCAGCCGAGAGGTGGCGTGCGGCACTCCTCGCCCCGTCTCCCGGACTCGAGTCCCGGCCCCTGCCTCTCTGACCTTCGCGAGCTGACAGCGCCGTCCGCCCCGCCACGCCCCGCCCTCGCGCCACTGTGCCTTCGAATGAGAGGCGACCCACCATGCCGCTGCATGTCCTCCCGGCTCCCGCGCCCGCACTGCGTTCCGTCCTGACCGCGCTCTCCTCTCCGACCGCGGTCCGCGAAGCCCGAACTCCCTCTCTGCTCGTCGCCCAGGGACCCGCCTCAGCCGAGCTGCCCCTCCCCGTGCACGTCCTGGACCGGACCACCCCCGAGGGCGGAACCGCGACCCGGCTGGCCGGCTGGCGTTTCCTGATCCGCACCGGTGACCGCGCGGTCGCCGCCGCGGACACGGTGCTCACCGCCGACGGCTGGGCGTTCTCCCGCTTCTTCGAGGGCCCTTACATCACCTCCACCGAGCTCGCGCTGCGCCAGGCCGAGGCCATGACGCAGCCGTACCAGCCCCGGCTGCTCTCGGTGCCGGGGCTCTACATGCTGGCGCTCTGGCTGCACGACGATCCCACCGCGGACGGCGCCACCGGCCACCCGGCCGCCGGTGATCTGCTCGTCCCGCTCGCCCCGGCACCGCCCGGCATCGCGGCCCACCGCCCGCACCGGTTCACCGACCTGCTCCCGGTCCTGACGCACCGGGTGGCACCGACCCGCCTGCTCGGCTCACCCGCCTGAGAAGACACCGCGTACCCCGCCGCCCGGAACTCCCGACGCGGCGGGGTACGTGCCGTTCCCAGGGGACTAGCCCCATCCGGCCACGGCGAACCACCCGAATTGACAGTGCAGTTGAGATGAACCGTCCGCACGGGTGACGCGTCCTCAACCTGTGAGGAGCGGTGCCGCGAAATCCCTGCGGATCCTCGTCCATGGGGCAACACTGGTTTCGACCGACCTATCACAACGGGGGGGGCGGCCATGAGCGAAGCTTCACGCCGCGGAACTGAAACGACAGCCGACTCACAGGTCACCACAGAGCGAGAGATCCCATCCATGTGCCAGCACCAGCCACCGTGCCCCTCAGCCGACTCCGCCGACCGGGAATCCGCCCGTCTCGTGGCGCACCACCCGGAGCAGGGCTGGAGCCTGCTGTGCAACGGGGTCGTGTTCTTCGAGGACACCGGTGAACTCCTGCCCGACGGCAGCGTCATCGCCCCGCAGCGTCCCCGGGGCGCCAGCCTGACCACCGCCTGAGCACGACCGGGCGGAACGGGGCCCGCCCGGAAACACCAGGGGCCGGACGCGGAACCTCCCGCGCACCGGCCCCGACGCGTGTCCGGGGCGGATCACTCACTGTGGTCCGGCGCGTGGAAGGGGTGACCGGCCGGTCCCCCGGCGAGAGCCCGCCCCGCGACGCCTTCCCACGGGCACCCGCTTTCCGGAAGACTCCTGGAAGTTCCGCGGGTTTCGTCACGGAGGTGGGGCAAGTGGCAGCACAGGGGGCCGGCGCCGGGGGCAGAGTCACGATCACCGAGATCGCCCGGCAGGCCGGCGTCTCCGTACCGACCGTCTCCCGCGTGGTCAACGGCCGCTCCGACGTCTCCCCGGGGACCCGCGCCCGGGTCGAGGACCTGCTGCGCCGTCACGGCTACCGCAAGCGCCCCGCCGCCTCCCCCTCCCGTGCGGCCCTGCTCGACCTCGTCTTCAACGACCTCGACAGCCCCTGGGCCGTGGAGATCATCCGCGGTGTCGAGGAGGTCGCCCACGGCGCCGGGGTGGGCACGGTGGTGTCGGCGATCCACGGACGCTCCGGTGACGCCCGGGAGTGGATGCGCAACCTGCGGGCCCGCGCGTCCGACGGCGTCATCCTCGTGACCTCGACGCTGGAGTCCACGCTGCACGAGGAGTTGCGCGTCCTGGGGGTGCCGCTGGTGGTCGTGGACCCTGCGGGCTCCCCCGCCCTGGACGTGCCCACCGTCGGCGCCGCCAACTGGTCGGGGGGTCTGGCCGCGACCGAGCACCTGCTGGCCCTGGGGCACCGCAGGATCGGCATGATCGCCGGGCCGCCGCGGCTGCTCTGCTCACGTGCGCGGCTCGACGGTTACCGGGCGGCGCTCGAAGGCTCGGGCATCACACCCGACGCGTCGCTGGTGGTGCCCGGCGACTTCAAGCCGGAGTCCGGCTTCGCGGGCTGCAACGTCCTGCTGGACCTGCCGGAGCCGCCGACCGCGGTGTTCGCGGCCAGCGACCAGATGGCGCTGGGGGCGATCGAGGCGCTGCGCGGCCGGGGGCTCAGGGTCCCGGAGGACATGAGCGTGGTCGGCTTCGACGACCTTCCGGAAGTCCGCTGGTCGGCGCCGCCGCTGACCACCGTCCGCCAGCCCCTGGCCGACATGGGCAAACTCGCCGTCCGCACGGTGCTCCGTCTCACCCGCGACGAACAGCCGGACTCCCCCCGCGTGGAACTGGGCACGGACCTCGTCGTCCGCGCGAGCACGGCGGCTCCCGCCGAGCGGGGCTGACGCACCCGCGGCACCACCTATCGTGACCGGCATGCAGTCCTACACGATCGGCCAGGCAGCGAGGCTGCTCGGCGTGAGCCCGGACACCGCCCGCCGCTGGGCGGACGCGGGGCGTATCACCACCCACCGCGACGACGGCGGACGCCGGCTCGTCGACGGACGGGACCTGGCGGCGTTCTCCGTCGAACTCGCCAGGGCCGGTGCCGCCGAGGAGGGCACCCCGTACACCTCCGCCCGCAACGCCTTCCCCGGCATCGTCACCGCGATCAAGCTCGGCGACGTCGCCGCCCAGGTCGAGATCCAGGCCGGTCCGCACCGCCTCGTGTCGCTGCTCACCCGGGAGGCCGTCGAGGAACTGGGGCTGGAGGTCGGCATGGAGGCCACGGCCCGCGTGAAGTCGACGAACGTCCATATCGACCGCACCTGACGGCGGCAACACACCCGAGCGAACGCACATGCGTCCCCTCCGGCAACTTTTCCTTGCTCATGCGATGGGACAAGGAGTGAACACCTGGCAGATACGCCAGTATGATCGGTGTAATCGGAAGGGCTCTGCGGGCTCTTCCCCGGTCCCCGAGGGAGTGCTCCGAGATGCCCCGTCCGCATCGGACCCGTCGGATCACCGGCGCCGGGACAGCCGCCGCCCTACTGGCGCTGAGCGCCTGCTCCGCGTCCGGCTCGGACCCGTCCGCGGAGGCCGGCGGGCAGGGCGTCACCGGCACGGTCACCGTCTTCGCGGCCGCCTCGCTGAAGGAGAGCTTCACGACGCTGGGCGAGCGCTTCGAGAAGGAGCACCCGGGGACCGAGGTCGCCTTCAGCTTCGGCGGCAGCGACGGTCTGGCGGCCGGCATCGGCAACGGCGCACCGGCCGACGTCTTCGCGGCGGCCAGCACCAGGACGATGAAGCTCGTGACGGACGAGGGGCTCACGGCGGGCAGCCCGAGCACGTTCGCCCGCAACCGGCTGGAGATCGCCACCGCGCCGGGCAACCCGCACGCGATCGACTCCCTCGAGGATCTGACCGCGTCCGGCCTCAAGGTCGTGCTGTGCGACGAGACGGTGCCCTGCGGAGCCGCCGCGCGGACCGCCCTCACCTCCGGCGGCGTGGAGCTGGAGCCGGTCTCGTACGAGCAGGACGTCAAGAGCGCCCTGACGAAGGTCGAGCTGAAGGAGGCCGACGCCGCCGTCGTGTACCGCACGGATGTGAAGGCGGCCGGTGACAAGGTGGAGGGCGTGGAATTCCCGGAGTCCGCCGAGGCCGTCAACGACTGTCCGATCGCCCGGCTCGAGAACGCCCCGAACCCCTCGGCGGCGAAGGAGTTCGTGGAACTGGTCAAGTCGCCGGAGGGCCGGAAGGTACTGAGCGGGGCGGGATTCCTCAAGCCATGACCACCGGCCGGGAAACGCCTCGGAAGGCACGCCCCCGCGCCCCCGGCCGCGGTGTCCCCCTCGCCCTCCTCGCGCCCGCCCTCCTGGGCCTGGCGTTCCTCCTGGTGCCCCTCCTCGCCCTCCTCCTGCGCGCCCCCTGGCGCAGCCTCCCCGAGCAGCTGACCAGCCCCGAGGTGTGGGAGGCGCTGCGGCTGTCGCTGCTGTGCGCCACGACGGCGACCGCGCTGAGCCTGGTCGTCGGCGTTCCGCTGGCCTGGCTGCTGGCCCGTACGGACTTCCCCGGCCGCGGCCTGGTCCGCGCCCTGGTGACGCTCCCACTGGTGCTGCCCCCGGTGGTGGGCGGTGTCGCCCTGCTGCTCGCCCTCGGCCGCAACGGCGTCGTCGGCCAGTGGCTGGACGCGTGGTTCGGCGTCACCCTGCCCTTCACCACCACGGGCGTCGTCCTCGCCGAGACGTTCGTGGCGATGCCGTTCCTCGTCATCAGCGTCGAGGGCACGCTGCGGGCCGCCGACCCGCGCTACGAGGAGGCTGCCGCCACCCTGGGCGCCTCCCGCTTCACCGCGTTCCGCCGGGTCACGCTGCCGCTGATCGCCCCCGGCGTCGCGGCCGGTGCCGTACTGGCCTGGGCCCGGGCCCTCGGGGAGTTCGGCGCGACGATCACCTTCGCCGGCAGCTTCCCCGGCCGCACCCAGACCATGCCGCTCGCGGTCTACCTCGCCCTGCAGAACGACCCGGCCGCCGCCATCGCCCTCAGCCTGGTCCTGCTGGCGGTGTCCATCGCCGTACTGGCCGGGCTGCGGGACCGCTGGATGAGGACCGCCTGACACCATGCCGAAGAGTCCCGGAACCGTGCCCGACGCCGCCGCCGAGGGCCTGGACGCGCACCTCGTCGTGGACCGCGGCTCCTTCCGCCTGGACATCGCGCTGACCGCCGCGCCCGGTGACGTCGTCGCCCTGCTGGGACCGAACGGGGCCGGCAAGACCACCGCCCTGCGCGCACTCGCGGGCCTCGCCCCGCTCGGCGCCGGGCATCTGCGGCTGGACGGCGCGGATCTGCGCCGCACCCCGCCGGAGTCCCGCCCGGTGGGCGTCGTCTTCCAGGACTATCTGCTCTTCCCGCACCTGACCGCGCTCGACAACGTGGCCTTCGGGCCGCGCTGCCGGGGTGCCGGCAAGGCGGAGGCACGCGCCCGGGCCGCCGAGTGGCTCGACCGCATGGGTCTGGCCGAGCACGCGGGCGCCAAGCCCCGGCGGCTGTCCGGCGGCCAGGCCCAGCGGGTGGCCCTCGCCCGCGCCCTGGCCACCCACCCCCGGCTGCTGCTCCTGGACGAACCGCTCGCCGCCCTGGACGCCCGCACCCGGTTGGAGGTGCGCGCGCAGCTCCGCCGTCATCTGGCGGCGTTCGAGGCCGTCGCCGTCCTGGTCACGCACGACCCGCTGGACGCCATGGTGCTCGCCGACCGTCTGGTCGTCGTGGAACAGGGCCGGATCGTGCAGGAGGGCACGCCCTCCGACATCGCCCGCCACCCGCGCACCGAGTACATCGCCCAGTTGGTCGGCCTCAACCTGTACCGCGGGCAGGCCGACGGCCACACGGTGCGGCTCGACGCGGGCCCCGCCGTGAACACCACGGAGGGCCTCTCCGGGCCCGCCTTCGTGGCGTTCCCGCCCGGCGCCGTCACCCTGTACCGGGACCGGCCGACCGGCTCCAGCGCCCGCAACCTCTGGCGCTGCGCGGTCGCCGGTCTGGAGACCCACGGGGACCGGGTCCGCGCGGAGCTCACCGGCGAACTCGCCCTGGCCGCCGACCTCACCACGGTCGCCGCGGCCGAACTCGACCTGCATCCGGGCGCGACGGTCTGGGCGACGGTCAAGGCGACGCAGACGCACGCGTACCCGGCGTAGCCGCACACGCCGAAGGGGGCCCCTGTGGAGGGGCCCCCTTCGGCGTGTGTCAGTCCTCGTACGCGTCCAGCGGCGGGCAGGAGCAGACCAGGTTGCGGTCGCCGAAGGCCTGGTCGATGCGGCGCACCGGCGGCCAGTACTTGTCGGCGGCGCTCACCCCGGCCGGGAAGACGGCCTCCGCGCGGTCGTACGCGTGCTCCCACTCCCCGCCGAGCGCGGCGGCGGTGTGCGGGGCGTTGCGGAGCGGGTTGTCGTCCGCGGGCCACTCGCCGGAGCCGACCTTCTCGATCTCCGCGCGTATCGCGATCATCGCCTCGCAGAACCGGTCGAGTTCGGTGAGGTCCTCGGACTCGGTGGGCTCGATCATCAGCGTGCCGGCCACCGGGAACGACATCGTCGGCGCGTGGAAGCCGTAGTCGATCAGCCGCTTGGCCACGTCGTCGACGCTGACGCCGGTCGCCTTGGTCAGCGGGCGCAGGTCGATGATGCACTCGTGCGCGACCAGCCCGCCGGGGCCGGTGTAGAGCACCGGGTAGTGCGGCTCCAGGCGCTTGGCGATGTAGTTGGCGCTGAGCACGGCCACCTGGGTGGCCCGCTTCAGGCCCTCGCCGCCCATGAGACGGACGTACGCCCAGGAGATCGGCAGGATGCCCGCCGAGCCCCACGGCGCCGCCGAGATGGGCCCGACGCCGGTCTTCGGACCGGCCTCCGGCTGGAGCGGGTGGTTCGGCAGGTACGGCGCCAAGTGCGCCCGCACGCCGACCGGGCCGACGCCGGGGCCGCCGCCGCCGTGCGGGATGCAGAAGGTCTTGTGCAGGTTCAGGTGCGAGACGTCACCGCCGAAGTGGCCCGGCTTGGCCAGCCCCACCAGGGCGTTGAGGTTGGCGCCGTCCACGTACACCTGACCGCCGGCCTCGTGCACCTCGGCGCAGATGTCGGCGACGTGCTCCTCGAACACGCCGTGCGTCGAGGGGTAGGTGATCATCAGCACGGACAGCTCGTCGCGGTACTGCGCGATCTTGGCGCGCAGGTCCGCGACGTCGATCTCGCCGTCGTCGGCCGTCTTGACGACGACGACCTTCATGCCTGCCATCACGGCGCTGGCTGCGTTGGTGCCGTGCGCGGAGGACGGAATGAGGCAGACGGTGCGCTGCTCGTCGCCGTTGGCCCGGTGGTAGCCGCGTACGGCGAGCAGACCGGCCAGCTCGCCCTGGGAGCCGGCGTTGGGCTGGAGGGACACCTTGTCGTAGCCGGTGACCTCGGCGAGACGGTCCTCCAGCTCGTGGATGAGCGTGAGGTAGCCCCGGGCCTGCTCGGCGGGCGCGAAGGGGTGCAGCTGACCGAACTCGGGCCAGGTGACCGGCTCCATCTCGGTGGTCGCGTTGAGCTTCATGGTGCAGGAGCCCAGCGGGATCATGCCGCGGTCCAGCGCATAGTCGCGGTCGGACAGCCGGCGCAGGTAGCGCAGCATCGCGGTCTCGGAGCGGTACTGCTGGAAGACGGGGTGGGTCAGGTACTCGTCGGTGCGCAGCAGGGCGTCCGGCAGCGTGTCCTGCGCGACCGCGTCCAGGGCCTCGACGTCGCCCTCGACGCCGAAGGCGCTCCACACGGCGGCCAACCGCTCCCGGGTGGTGGTCTCGTCGCAGGCGATCGAGACGTGGTCGGCGTCGACCGGGCGCAGGTTGACGCCGTTGTCGCGGGCGGCGGCGACGACCTCCGCCGCCCGCCCGGCGACGCGCACGGTCAGCGTGTCGAAGTAGGAGCCGTGCACGATCTCGGCTCCGCCGTCCCGCAGCCCCTGGGCGAGGACGGTGGCGTACCGGTGGGTGCGCCGGGCGATCAGCCGCAGCCCCTCCGGGCCGTGGTAGACGGCGTACATGCCGGCCATGACGGCGAGCAGCACCTGGGCGGTGCAGATGTTGCTGGTGGCCTTCTCGCGGCGGATGTGCTGCTCACGGGTCTGGAGGGCGAGACGGTAGGCCTTGTTCCCGTCCGCGTCGACGGAGACGCCGACGAGCCGTCCGGGCAGGCTGCGCGCCATCTTCTCCTGCACGGCCATGTAGCCGGCGTGCGGCCCGCCGAAGCCCATCGGCACACCGAAGCGCTGCGTGGTGCCGACCGCGATGTCCGCGCCCAGCTCACCGGGCGACTTCAGCAGCGTGAGGGCGAGCAGATCGGCGGCGACGGTGACGAGCGCGCCGAGCTCGTGCGCCTGGTCGATCACCGGCTTGATGTCGCGCACGGCACCGGAGGCACCCGGGTACTGGATCAGCACGCCGTTGATCTCGCGCCCGGCGACCTCGGCGGGGATGCCCTCGCTCAGGTCGGCGACGACGACCTCGACGCCGGTCGGCTCGGCGCGGGTCTCGATCACGGCGATGGTCTGCGGCAGCGCGTCCGCGTCGACCAGGAACAGGCCCTTCTTGTTCTTGCCCATGCGCCGGGACAGCGCCATCGCCTCGGCGGCGGCGGTGCCCTCGTCGAGCAGCGAGGCCCCCGAGGTCGGCAGGCCGGTGAGCTCGGCGACCACGGTCTGGAAGTTCAGCAGCGCCTCGAGCCGTCCCTGGGAGATCTCCGGCTGGTACGGCGTGTACGCCGTGTACCAGGCCGGGTTCTCCATCACGTTGCGCAGGATGACGGGCGGGGTGAAGGTCCCGTAGTACCCGAGCCCGATCATGGAGCCGAGCACCTCGTTGCGGTCGGCCAGCGCGCGCAGCTCGGCCAGCACCTCGGCCTCGCTCCGGGCACCCGGCAGGTCCAGCGCGTCGGCGTTCTTGATCACGTCCGGCACGGCGGCGGCCGTCAGCTCGTCCAGCGAGCCGTAGCCGACCTGGGCGAGCATCTTGGCCCGGGCCTCGTGGTCGGGGCCGATGTGGCGCTGCTCGAAGGGGATTCCCTGTTCGAGCTCGGAGAGCGGAGTGCGAGGGGCGGTCATTGAGGAGGCCTCCTGGTCCGACGACCTTCGAGGGGCACCACGGCGCGGGTGCCCGGACGGCCTCCCCCTCTGTCATCTCAACCTGAGAGCTTCACCGGACGGCCCGAAGGCGCCCGGTTTTCACCGTCGGTGAGAGCGGAAGCCGTCGACATCCGCCCTGCTTTCCAGAGTGACCTCGTCCGTGCGGTACGTGTGCCTGAGAGATTCCGGGGAGGATTTGCTCCTTCGGCGCCTCCGATGGTGTCCGGAGGGCTCTCCCGCACGGGGTCAGCAGCCGTTTGCCAGCGTACCAGCGAGCACCACACCAATAACCTCCGAGTGGCCGTCCAGCCGATTGTGCCGTTCTGTAGTGCTTACGGATGAGTTTGCGACCAGTGGAGGGCCTGTGCAGACTGACATCGATCCGCGCCACCTGATCGGCCGCAAGGCGTTCGACCGCAACGGAACCCGGATCGGCACGATCGACGAGGTCTACCTCGACGACGCCACCGGCGTACCGGAGTGGGCGGCGATACGCACCGGCCTGTTCAGCAGGGACGCCTTCGTCCCCCTGGAACCCAGCGACCTCGTCGACGGCGCCCTCCACGTCCCCTTCGAACGCGCCCTCATCAAGGACGCCCCCGACTTCGGCGTGGGCCGCCACCTCTCCCCCGAACAGGAACTCCAGCTCTACCACCACTACGGCCTGGACCTCGCCGCTCCTCCTCCCCTCCCGGACCGCGACTTCGGCAAACTCGCCGGGAACGACAGGCCGTCCTGATCCGCCCCGCTCACCCGCCCTCCGCCCGCACCCCTCCGTCGGCCCCCGCGCCCTCGGTCTCCCCGGGTCTTCGGGACACCAGCGGCAGCGGTTCCGCCGGTTGCAGAGCCGGGTCGTCGACGCGGAAGGTCTTCACCCGGCCCGGCTCCGAGTCGGGTGTCTCGAAGCGCACCGTGACCCGGCCCAGCCCGCTGCCCTGCACCCATCCGGGCCCGTGCACGGCGTGCCGTACGTCGTGCCCCGCCGGCCAGCGCCGCTCGGCGGGCGTCTCCGGCTCAGGTGCGGGCGCGGCCTCGGTCTCCTCGTGCGGAAGGTCGTCCACCTGCCCGCCCGCCTGCGCGAACAGGTCCTCCTGCGTGTAGTCGGCCAGCCCGCTGACCCCGACGCCCAGCAACCGCACCCCGCCCGTCGTGTCGACCGAGTCCAGCAGCCGCGCGGCCGCCTCCCGCACCACCGCCGGATCGTCCGTGGGGCCCCGCAGCGTCTCGGACCGGGTGAGGGTCGAGAAGTCGTACCGGCGTACCTTCAGTACGATGGTCCGCCCCGACAGGCCGGCCGCCCGCAGCCTGCTCACGCACCGGTCCGCGAGCCGCCGCACCTCCGTACCGACCCGCAGCCGGTCGTGGATGTCCACGTCGTACGTGTCCTCGACCGACACCGACTTGGTCTCCCGCTCGGCCACCACGGGCCGCTCGTCCCGGGCGAGCGCCATCGCGAACAGCGCGTGTCCGTGGGCCCTGCCCAGCAGCCGTACGAGCTCGTCCTCCCCGGCCTCGGCGAGCTCGTCGACCGTGTGGATCCCCGCCCGCCGCAGGTGATCACCGGTCGCCGGCCCGACGCCCGGGAGGGTGCGGACCGGCAGCGGCCCCAGCAGGGCCCGCTCCGTGCCCGGCTCGATCAGCACCAGTCCGTCCGGCTTGGCCTGCTCCGAGGCGATCTTCGCCAGCATCTTGGAGGCCGCGAGCCCCACCGACCCGGTGAGCCCCGTGACCGCTCGTATGTCCGCGCGCAGCTTCGCCCCTGCCAGGCGCGCCGACCGCTCGTCCCAGGCCGCACCGCCGGCCTCCAGGTCCACGAACGCCTCGTCCAGACTCAGCGGCTCCACCAGTGGTGACAGGGCCTTCAGCAGCCTCATCACCTGCTCGCTGATCGACCGGTAGAGAGCGAACCTCGGCACCAGATACGCGGCGTTCGGCGCGCGCCGCCGGGCCTGCGCCATGGGCATCGCCGAGTGGACGCCGAAGATCCGTGCCTCGTACGAGGCGGTGGCCACCACACCCCGCGGCCCGAGCCCGCCCACGACGACCGCCTTCCCGCGCAGGCTCGGCTTGGACGCCTGCTCCACCGAGGCGAAGAAGGCGTCCATGTCGAGGTGCAGGATCGTGGGCGCGGATCTCACGTCTCCGATGCTGCCCTACGCCACTGACAACGGCCGTTCCCGGACGTCCCCGGACAGCCTCAGACCGCCTTGTTCCGCCGCCGGGCCAGCTCGTCCATCGGGTTGTGCCCGACCAGGGTCTCCCCGGTGTCGACGCGCTCCCCGTGCAGCTGGGACAGCGCGCTCTCCACGTCCCGCCACACCACGCCCACGGCGATGCCGAAGACACCCTGGCCACCCTGGAGCAGGGCGTGGACCTCGTCGGGCGAGGTGCACTCGTAGACCGTGGCCCCGTCGCTCATCAGCGTCATGCGCTCCAGGTCGCTGAAGCCGCGCTCACGCAGGTGCTGGACCGCGGTGCGGATGTTCTGCAGGGAGACGCCCGTGTCCAGGAACCGCTTGACGATCTTCAGCACGACGACGTCGCGGAAGCTGTACAGCCGCTGCGTGCCCGATCCGTGGGCCGGCCGCACACTCGGCTCGACCAGCCCCGTACGGGCCCAGTAGTCGAGCTGCCGGTAGGTGATACCGGCGGCGGCGCAGGCCGTGGGCCCCCGGTAGCCGATCTGCTCGGACGCCATGGATGTCGCCCCTCCGCTGCTCGGCACGGCCGTCGGTCGCTGCGGAGCCTGGTCGATCGCGCCGCCGTGCGCGGGATGCCCCCCGCTCGGACGGAGCCGGGAGCTCTGGGGAGGGTACGGCCCGCCCGCCCCGAAACCGCGCCCGGGGGCACCCCCAGCCGTACCGTCGCCGCTGCTTCTCACGCCGACCTCCGTCCTTGACCTGCCTCCTCGAAGGTAGGCAGTCACCAAGGGTGCGTCAACGATCGCCACACTCGGCACGCCGAGTGATAATCACCCTAAGAGTGGTTTCCCGTACCTCACCGCGGGGAAAGGCTAGCCGAATGCGCTCGGCGCGAGCCACGACGGCCGACCCGGGTGGCGGCCGCCGACCGCCCTCACTGGTTACTGGTTCCGAAGTCCTCCGGCGAGATCTGGTCGAGGAACTCGCGGAACTTCTCCACCTCGTCCTCCTGCTCGTCCGGGATGGCGATCCCGGCGTCGTCGAGCACCGTGTCACTGCCGTAGATCGGCGTACCCGTCCGCAGGGCCAGCGCTATGGCGTCGGAGGGGCGGGCACTCACCTCGACGCCGCTGGCGAACACCAGCTCCGCGTAGAAGACGCCCTCGCGCAGATCGGTGATGCGCACTTCCGTGAGCTCCTGCCCGACGGCTTCCAGCACGTCCTTGAACAGGTCGTGGGTCAGCGGCCGTGCGGGTGCCATGCCCTGCTGGGCGAAGGCGATGGCCGTCGCCTCCCCCGGTCCGATCCAGATGGGGAGGTAGCGGTCGCCGCCCACTTCACGCAACAGCACGATCGGTTGGTTGGAGGGCATCTCGACCCGGACACCTACGACATCGAGCTCGTTCACACAGCAACCCTAGGCCGTGCCCGGGACGTTTGGGTAGTCGGGCGGGGAACGGGTGGCCGATCCGGGCCCCGCGCCGCTCCGTCTCAGGGCAGCCGTATCCCGAGCGCCGCCTGCACCAGCGCCGCGTGCAGCTTCACCGTGAGCCCCGCCAGCTCCTTCGTGCGCGCCTGCGCGTGGGCCCTGGTCTGCGGATTCCGGTGGCGCTTCAGCGGGGCGACGACCTGGTCCACCAGGCCGGCCTCGCGGTCGGCGGCGGCCTTCATCGCCCTCAGATGACGCGGCTCGATCCCGAACCGCCCCAGCTCGGTGATGAGCCCGGCGACGGTGACCGACTCGGCGTCGTACACGCCTTCCTCGACCGGGACGAGCAGCCCGTACGACTCCCACTCAGCGAGCATCCGCTCGTCGATGCCGGCGGCCTCCAGCAGCCGGCCGCGCCCGATGCGCGCCGCCGTGGACTCCTCGGCGGGCTCCTGACCGGTGTCCCCGTCCCCCGGACGGCCCAGCACCGGCAGCTGGACGGCCTCGCCTCGCTCCATGGCGTCAAGGTGCTCGCGGATCACCTTGAGCGGTAGATAGTGGTCGCGCTGCATGCGCAGCACGTGACCGAGGCGCTCGACGTCCCCGGCGCCGAACTTGCGGTACCCCGACGGGGTCCGCTGCGGCTCGATCAACCCCTCCGACTCCAGGAAACGGATCTTGGAGATGGTGACCTCGGGGAACTCCTCGCGCAGCACGTTCAGCACCGCGCCGATGCTCATCAGTCCGGTGCCCGCGGCGGCGGCGCCGTCGCCGGCACCGCCGCTCGGTGTCTGAACCATGAACCTTCCCTGGGGTCCCCCGGACGGATCCGAGGAGGTCAGTAGCCCCGCTGGCTCGCGTAGAAGACCAGCCGGTACTTGCCGATCTGCACCTCGTCGCCGTTGGACAGGGCGACCTGGTCGATCCGCTCCCGGTTGACGTACGTGCCGTTCAGGCTGCCCACGTCGGCCACGGTGAAGGAGCCGTCCGGACCGCGCCGGAACTCCACGTGCCGACGGGAGACCGTCACGTCGTCCAGGAAGATGTCGCTCTGCGGGTGACGCCCGGCCGTGGTCAGGTCGCCGTCCAGCAGGAAGCGGCTGCCCGAGTTCGGCCCGCGGCGCACGACCAGGAGCGCGGAACCCATCGGCAGCGCGTCGACGGCCGCCTGCGCCTCGGGGGAGAGCATCGGCGTCGGCGTCTGGCCGGTGGCCTCCGCGTCGTAGGCCTCGAGACCGGAGATCGAGATCGTGGACGTCGTCTCCGAGGGGCGTTCGGGAGTGACCCCGGGCCTCAGCGGCGCGCCGCAGTTGGAGCAGAAGCGGCTGTTCTCCGCGTTGCGGTTACCGCACCTCGTACACACCAGGGCCGACATGGACGGATCCTCCTGCCGCGGCTGCCCCCCAGGGGCGTGGGACGCGTACGGGTCGGAGAACCCTCCCCCCGTACCCGATGTCGACGGCTGCCCGAAACCTATGCCGCCGGACTGCGCAGGGTCAACGGACGGCGCGCCCTGACCCACCTGGTCCCGGTACAGCGGACGCTGGCCTTCCGCCTCAGGCTGTGCGCGATGACGAGCGGTCGCGTTGTCGCTGCCCTCTCGCCGCGCGCTCTTGCCGAACAACTTCGCAAACAACTTCACGGGCGATTCCCCTTGACCGAAACAGACCCGCCCGTGGGGCAGGACGAACCCTGACTGAACACATTGGCCGACCCGGACATCTTCACAACGTCCGCCTCCGCCAGACAGTTTCCACCACGCACCACCCATTCGGTGCGTCGACCCCCCGCAACCTCATGCCCTCGCCGAACACCCCTCATGCACCCCCGGTTCACCGGGAGGACGACCGAGCGTAGTCAGGCCGCTTCACCGCTCGCAAGGCATCCACGACGATCTTGGTCGACCGCTCCACGGTAACGGTGGCCTGTTCTTTCTCGAGAGTCTGCACCACGCCTCCGGGGATGTTGAGCGCCGGCTCGAGGTCCTGCGGCTTGCCTATGACCTTGAAACGATAGGGCGCGGTGATCTTGTTCCCGTCCACGCCGACACCGTTCCCGGAGTCCGTCAGGTAGGTCCCCGCCACCACCCGCACACCGTTCACCTGGATCGCCTCGGCACCGGCCGCGCGCAGCTCCTGGACGGCGTCGAGCAGCATGTTCGCCTCCACCATCCCCTTCGTGTCCTCGATGGTCATCGTGATCCCGGGCCCCTGCGCGGCCACGGTGCCCGCCAGTACGCCGAGTTGCCGTTCCTTCTCGATCGTCTGCCTACGGGCCTCTTCGGCCTGGTCGGAACTGTTCTCCAGTTCGTCGCGCTGCTTCTCGAGTCCCTGCTTCTCGTCCTCAAGACGCTCTGTGCGGTCGTCTAGTTCATCGAGGATGCGCACAAGATCTTCCTGACGTGCCCCGCGCAGCGCGCTGTCGCCGTCGCTGTTCGACGCCACCTGAACGGCCAGACCGAAGCCCAGGCCGAACAGCAGCAGGGCCACGATGAGTTGGGCCCGGGTCACCCTCGGCGGCCACAGCCCCTTCACCAGCCGCTGCCGGCCGGTCAGACCGGGCGAGAGCTTCGGAACGTCCTCCTCCGCGGGTGCGGGTGCCCTCGTGGGCACCCCGGCGGGTACCTCCGCGGGCAATTCCCTGCGCAGGCCGGCCGCGGGCGCGGCGTCCGGAGCGGGCCGCGGCGGGGACACCGCCGGGCGCGTCGTCTCGTTGTGCTCGTGCTCACTCATCGGCCTCACGCCCGGAACACATGCCTGCGGATCGCCGCGGCGTTGGAGAAGATGCGGATGCCGAGGACCACCACGACGCCCGTCGACAGCTGGGCCCCCACGCCGAGCTTGTCGCCGAGGAACACGATCAGGGCGGCGACGACGACGTTCGACAGGAACGACACCACGAAGACCTTGTCGTCGAAGATGCCGTCGAGCATGGCCCGCAGCCCTCCGAACACGGCGTCGAGCGCCGCGACGACGGCGATCGGCAGGTAAGGCTCGACGGCCGCCGGAACCTCGGGCCGGACCAACAGTCCGGCCACGACTCCCACGACGAGGCCCAGTACGGCGATCACGATGCGTCCTTCTCGGTTATCGGCTGTGCGGTACGTACGATCACACTCGGTGCGGCGGACAGCCGGACGTCGTCCTCCACGGAGATGGCCGTCCGGATCCCGTAGTTCTCCTGCAGGACATGCAGATACAGCCCGTCCGCGCTGTTCTGGAACCGGTCGCTCAGCTCTCCGCCGTTCCCCACCGCGAGCACCGTGTACGGCGGCACCAGCGGTCTGTTGTCGACCAGTATCGCGTCTCCCGCGGCCCTGATCGCCGACAGGGCTGTCAGCCGCTGCCCGTTGATGGAGACGGCCTCGGCACCGGACTCCCACAGACCGTTGACCACACGCTGCATGTCACGGTCACGAACCCGCCCGGTGTCGGAGAAACCGGAGGCCGACCGGGCGTCCCCGTCACCGCCCGTGCTCGCGTCCTTGGCGTCGTCCACCACCAGTCGCACACCGGGCCCGTGCACCGCGGTGGCGCCCGAGAGGATGCCCACCAGTGTGGACCGGTCGCCTCCGTCACTGTCCCGGAGCGCCTCGCGCTGCCGCTCGCTCACGTCGGCACGCAGCTCGTCGACGCTGTCCTCAAGCCTGTCCGCGGCCTCGGTCTCCTGATCGATCCGGTCGATCAGTTCCTCACGCTCCTTGGCCACGACGGGAGCCGCGACCCTGGCCTGCGCGGCACCGACGGTCACGATCAGAGCGGCGAGCACCAGACCGCCAGCCAACCCCAGCTTCGCCCTGAGCGTCTTCGGCATGCCACCGCCGCCGTCGGCCTTCCGCCGCGCGGCGGCCTCGGCGTATCCGTCGTCGAGGCTGTGGTCCATGACGTTGGTGATCAACGACATGGAGGCATCCGGGCGAGCGGGCCGCGCGGGTGTGCTCCGAACGGGGGGTTGCTGCGGCATGCCGCACATCGTCGCACGCCGCAGCCCCTACCTCCGAACGGACCTACCGGCGTGCCGGACAGGCCCCGTTGGGGACACTTGTCCGGCACGCACGCGTACCGCTCGTTTTACCGCCCGCGTCGGCCGCTCACCGACCCGCGCTGTCCACGACCGCCGCCCACTCGTCGAGCAGGGCCTGCGCGGAGGCGTCGTCGGGCCCCTCGGCCCACAGATGGGTGACCGCCTCGGCCGGGTCGGGCAGCACCATCACCCAGCGGCCGTCGGTCTCCACCACACGCACGCCGTCGGTGGTGTCCACGAAACGGTCGCCGGCCGCCTCCACGACCCTCCGCATCACCAGGCCCTTGACGGCCCACGGGGTCGCCAGATCCCGCTTGAGCACGTGCGCCCGCGGGATGCGCGCGTCGATCTGGCTGAGCGTGAGCTGGGTGCGCGCCACCAGTCCGATGAGCCGCACGAAGGCCGCCGTGCCGTCGTAGACGCTGCTGAACTCCGGGACGATGAAGCCGCCCTTGCCGTCACCGCCGAAGATCGTCCCTTCCTCACCGCCCACACGCGTGAGGTCGTCGGGCGACGTGGTCGTCCATTCGACCTGCGTGCCGTGATAGGCCGCGACCTGCTCGGCGATCCTGGTGGTGGTCACCGGGAGCGCCACCCGGCCGCTGCGCCGCTCGGACGCGATGAGGTCGAGCATCACGAGGAGCGACCGGTCGTCCTCGATGATCCGCCCCTTCTCGTCGACCAGGGACAGCCGCTCACCGACGGGGTCGAACCGTACGCCGAAGGCGGCACCGGAGGACGCCACGATCTCCCCGAGCCGGACCAGCCCCGAGCGCCGCATGTCGGCCGTCTCGGTCGGCCTGGACTCGTCGAGACCGGGGTTGATGGTCAGCGAGTCGACGCCCAGCTTGCCGAGCAGACTCGGCAGCACCAGGCCGGCACTGCCGTTGGAGGCGTCGACGACCACCTTGAGTCCGGACTCCGCGATGCCGGTGATGTCGACGTTCCGCAGCAGAGAGCCCGTGTACGAGTCGAAGACACTGGCCGGGAAGTGCAGATCCCCGATCTCCCCGGGGAACGCGCGCCGGTACTCCTGCCGCGCGAACACCCGGTCCAGCTTCCGCTGGCTGCCCTGGGAGAGGTCGGCGCCCTGGCCGTCGAAGAACATGATGTCGACGGAGTCCGGCACACCGGGCGTGGTCCGGATCATGATGCCGCCCGCGCTGCCCCGCGCGGTCTGCTGCCGCGCCACGGGCAGCGGCACGTTCTCCAGGTCCCGTACGTCGATGGCACTGGCCTGCAGCGCGGAGATGACCGCCCGTTTCAGCGCACGGGCACCACGGGAGTGGTCGCGGGCCGTGGTGACGGTCGAGCCCTTCTTCAGGGTCGTCGCGTACGCGCCGGCCAGCCGCACCGCGAGTTCCGGTGTGATCTCGACGTTCAGGATCCCGGACACGCCCCGGGCCCCGAAGAGGTGCGCCTGTCCCCTGGACTCCCAGATCACCGAGGTGTTGACGAACGCTCCGGCCTCGATGGTCTTGAACGGGTAGACCCGCACATTGCCCTGGACGATCGATTCTTCACCGATCAGGCACTCGTCACCGATGACGGCACCGTCCTCGATCCGCGCGGCCCGCATGATGTCGGTGTTCTTGCCGACGACGCAGCCCCGCAGATTGCTGTGCGGTCCGACGTACACGTTGTCGTGGACGACGGCCTTGTGCAGGAAGGCGCCGCTCTTCACGACGACGTTGGACCCCACGACCGTGTGTTCGCGGATCTCCGCGCCGGCCTCGACCTTGGCGTAGTCGCCGATGTACAGCGGCCCGCGGAGCACGGCGTCGGGGTGGACCTCGGCGCCCTCGGCGACCCACACGCCCGGGGAGATCTCGAAGCCGTCGATGTCGACGTCGACCTTGCCCTCCAGGACGTCGGCCTGCGCCTTCACATAGCTTTCGTGCGTGCCTACGTCCTCCCAGTAGCCCTCGGCGACATAGCCGTAGACGGGCTTGCCCTCCTTCATCAGCTGCGGGAAGACGTCACCGGACCAGTCGACGGGCACATCGGGCTCGACGTAGTCGAAGACCTCGGGCTCCATGACGTAGATGCCGGTGTTCACCGTGTCGGAGAAGACCTGCCCCCAGGTCGGCTTCTCGAGGAAGCGCTCGACCTTGCCTTCTTCGTCCACGATGGTGATGCCGAATTCCAGCGGATTGGGGACGCGGGTCAGGCAGACCGTGACCAGGGCGCCCTTTTCCTTGTGGAAATTGATCAGCTCGGTGAGGTCGAAGTCGGTGAGGGCATCACCGGAGATGACGAGGAAGGCATCGTCCTTCAGCGCCTCCTCGGCGTTCTTCACGCTCCCTGCGGTACCGAGTGGCTTCTCCTCGTTGGCATAGGTGAGCTCCATCCCGAGTTCTTCGCCATCACCGAAGTAGTTTTTGACGAGCGATGCAAGGAACTGGACGGTCACAACGGTTTCGTTGAGCCCATGCTTTTTGAGCAGCCGCAGAACATGCTCCATGATCGGCCTATTGGCCACCGGCAGGAGCGGCTTGGGCATGCTTGAGGTCATGGGGCGAAGGCGGGTGCCTTCACCCCCGGCCATCACGACGGCCTTCATGTCGGAAGCGTCCTCCTCGAAGAGACGACGGTCTAGCCGATTTCACCCGCCAGGATTGTCCCGCACTTTTCTACTGCGGGCCATCGCACCACCTTGTGCGTGCCAATCAGCGAGTTCAATCGGCCACGGCGTCCGCACGAACCAGACGGCGGACTTGGACCACGTAGAGCACTCCTGCCCACCAATACAGAGTTGTACCCCATCCGGCGAACGCCCATCCGAAAATAGCAGCGAGTGACGAGATCCAGCCAGTTCCGTCACTGAGCAGGAGCAGTGGGAAGGCGTACATCAGGTTGAAGGTGGCGGCCTTCCCCAGGAAGTTCACCTGCGGCGGCGGATAGCCGTGCCGCCGGAGGATGCCCACCATGACCAGGAGAACCAGCTCACGCGCCAGCAGAACGGCGGTCAGCCAGAGCGGCAGAATCTCGCGCCAGGTGAGGCCGACCAACGTCGAGAGAATGTAGAGCCGGTCGGCGGCGGGGTCGAGCAGCCGGCCGAGGCTGCTGATCTGGTTCCACCGTCGCGCCAGCTTGCCGTCCAGGTAGTCGCTGACGCCGCTGAAGGCCAGCACCAGGAGGGCCCAGCCGTCGCTCTTCGGACCGCCGAACTCCGGCCTCAGGATCAGCCACAGGAACAGTGGTACGCCAACGAGCCGCGCCATGCTGAGCATGTTCGGGATGGTGAGGACGCGGTCTGTCTGGACCCGCGTCTCCTGGACCTCCACCCGGGATCCTCCTGTGGGAAAAGTGTCGACGCTGTCCCCCGACCTTACCTCAACGCAAAAAAGCTCTGGCTCTCGGGCTGTATGCCCAAGAGCCAGAGCTCTAAAAGGAGTTCGGCGGCGTCCTACTCTCCCACAGGGTCCCCCCTGCAGTACCATCGGCGCTGTAAGGCTTAGCTTCCGGGTTCGGAATGTAACCGGGCGTTT